>JAAYFR010000196.1 GCA_012728155.1 Bacteroidales bacterium
ATCAATACGAGTGTGGTGGCAATGGTAATGGCAGCAAGGAAGGTCTCGTTCAGTTTGGGCGACAGGATGGCAAGGAGAAAGATTTGAGTAAAACATTGCGTAAGTAATAAGGCGTTGATTGGCGTCCCTTTGCTGTTTACTTTAGCCAGCCGGCGTGGCATCACACCGTCGCGGGCAGCAGCATACATGGTCTCTACCGAGAGTAATATCCATGAAAGGCTGGCTCCCAATACCGAAACCATAATGCCCAACTTGATGATCACACCGCCCGCAGCACCTATAATGGTCCGTTCGAGTACCAGGGCGAGGGGTGTCTCTGAAGAGGCTAATTCGCCTGCCGGAATGGTTGACATCGCGATCAGAGTGACAAGCATATAAATGCCCAAAACAATCAAGGTGGAGAGAATCGTGGCGGTACGTACGGCTTTCTGCTTCTTGGCCCTGCCCGACAGTACGGAAGCTGCCTCTATTCCCACGAAACACCAAAGTACGACTGCCATGGCATTGCCCACCTGCTGTAGGGGAGTTGTCGTTGTTCCGGTAGCAGCAAGTTTCCACTGCCAATCGGGTATTTGAAAGAGATCCCGGTCGAAAAGTGCCGGTGCCAGCAGGATAATCAATAGGATGGGGATCAGTTTGGCAACCGTCACTATGAAGTTGAGGATGGCACCCTCTTTTACACCTGCCCTCAGGATGGTATAATAGAACCATAAGATAGCCGATCCGATAAGGAAAGATTGCAGTGGAGAGAGGGCCTGTTCACCCAGTAGATCGTTCAACGTTTTAAAAAAGAGAGCGAGATAACTGATATTTCCTAACCAGCCGACCGACCAGTATCCCCAAGCGGAGTTGAACCCCATGTAATCACCAAATCCGTCACGGGCATAAGCATATATACCGCTCTTGAGTTCAGGTCTCCTGCCTGTCAGATAGACAAAGACCAATGCCAGCATCAATGCGCCGGCTCCTCCTATGATCCAGGTGAGCATCGTTCCTTGGGGATTGGCTACCCGGATAAGGTCTTTTGGGGAATTGAAAATCCCTGACCCGATCATCGAGCCGAGCGCCACGAAGACCAACAACCATAAACCTAATTTTTCCTCCTTTTTCTTCATCTGATGGATGATGGTGAATACAATTTCTTTTTAAATTGGCAATATTTGGTATCATTCATCTTGACATACATCTTCGTTTGCATTCTCTTGCCTTAACCGAAAATCCATATAAGTAGCACGACAATGATCAGGGATGGCAGCATATTCATGATGCGGAGTTTTTTGATACCCAGTATGTTGATGCCGAGACCAATCAGTAATATACCGCCAGTGGAGGTGAGCCCAAGGATAATGTCATCTGTAAAGAGGGTGGCGGCATATGTAGCCAAGAGGGTGAGGGAAGCCTGGAAGATGAAAAGGGGAATGGCGGATATCGCCACACTCACCCCAAAGGCGGATGCCAGCAGTATAGCTGAGAAAAAGTCCATCAGCGATTTGGTGAAAAGCAGATCGGGTGAACCGCCGGTCCCTTCCTGGATGGTGCCGATAATGGTCAGTGAACCTACACAAAAAAGGAGAAACGCAGTAATCAACCCTTCAGAAAATTTTTCACTGCCGATACGGAAACGATGTTTCAGATGATCGCTCATCCGCTCGGTACCTTTCTCAAGATTGGCCCATTCTCCCAACAAAGAGCCGATGGCAAGGCTGCCAACCACAATGAGGATTTTTTCCATTTCGATGGCCATGGAAGCGCCAATGGCCAAAGTGAACAAGCCAATCGCCTGAAAATAGATGGTGGTGACGCGTTCAGGCATCCGTTTTTTCAACAGCAGGCCGATCATGCCTCCCGTCGCTACCGCTACTGTATTTACAAGTGTTCCAATCATTTCTTAACCGATAAGATGCAAAAGTATCATTTTTTTACGATCCTCCTGACGGCATGAGATATTATTTTTCATTTTTGGGGGAAAATTATACCTTTGCACTGCGTTGCGCAAGGATGTAACCGACAAATAACAAAATATATGTACAACTGGTTTGAGTGCAAGATAAGATATGACAAGATGCTGGAGACCGGCATGCAGAAGACAGTGACCGAACCCTACCTGGTGGATGCGTTGTCGTTCATTGAAGCGGAAGCACGGATTATTGAAGAGATTAAACCCTTTCTCTCGGGTGAATTCTCCATATCCGATATCAAACGGGTGAAATATGCCGAATCGTTTTTTAACGAAACGGGCGACCGTTACTATAAGGCAAGGCTCTATTTCATTACGTTAGATGAAAAGAGCGGTTCGGAAAAGAAAACAGCCGTCAATATGCTGGTGCAGGCTTCGGCTTTGAAAGAAGCCGTAGAAATTGTAGAAGGGGAAATGAAGAAGACCATGATTGACTATGCCATTTCTTCGGTGGCGGAGACGGCCATCATGGATGTTTTTCCCTATGGTGAAGAGAAAAATAAAAAGCAGGAATAGTGTCTATACAATCACATATCGCATTTTTAAGGGAAACTGTTCCATCAGGAGTGACTCTGGTGGCAGTTTCTAAATTCCACCCTGCAGAAGTGGTCAGGGAGGCTTATGATGCCGGGCTACGCGTTTTCGGAGAGAGCAGGGTACAGGAGTTGATTGTCAAAAAAGATCAACTGCCGGAAGATATAGAATGGCACTTTATTGGTAGTCTGCAACGAAACAAAGTGAAACAGATCGCACCGTTTATCTCCCTTATTCATAGTCTCGATAACGAGCGGTTGATGCAGGAAATCGAAAAGCAGGGGGCAGCCAATAGTCGGATTATCTCCTGTCTGTTGCAGCTTCATATCGCCGAAGAGGATACAAAGTCCGGCTTCTCACCCGATGAATGTAGGAGTTTCCTTCGGGAGGGAAACTGGAAAGCGTGCCCTCACGTGCGGATTGTCGGGGTGATGGGGATGGCCACTTATACCGATAATGAAAGGCAGGTGCGAAAAGAGTTCCACCTGTTGAAATCACTCTTTGAAGAGTTTAAAACCGGTTATTTTCCGGATGACCCCGCCTTCAGGGAAATATCGATGGGGATGACGGGTGATTATCCGCTTGCCATCGAGGAAGGAAGCACCATGATACGGATAGGAACACTGATTTTTGGCGATCGTTAATCGTCTGCTATCAATGGTTGATTAATATTCGATATAAGCCATTGATTTTATCGATATAATAGCTATTTTTGTTGATTATAATTTTTTTGAGAAACATTGTAAGTTCATGGTCAATTTAGAAACAACTTTTGCAGGAATTCGGTTAAAAAATCCGTTGATAGCCGCAAGTAGCGGCCTTACCAATTCGATAAAGAAAATCAAGGAGTTGGAAAATGCCGGTATCGGGGCAATTGTACTGAAATCACTCTTCGAGGAGCAGATTGACAATCATTCCGAAAAACTCTCCCAAATTGCCGATTATCCAGAGGCGGCTGATTACATCAATGCATATGTTGAGATGAATCATATGGAGAAGTATCTCGACCTGATCCGTTCGGCAAAAAGAGAATGTGATGTGCCCATCATTGCCAGTATCAATTGTTATAAGTTAAGTCGTTGGGTTGAATTTGCCAAAAATATTCAAGATGCGGGAGCCGAAGCGATTGAATTGAATCTCTTTGTGTTGAATGCAGGAGAATTTGGAAACACCTATCTCGAAGATTCTTATGTGAATATCGTAAAGGAATTGAAGAAGATTATCCGTATCCCCGTTGTGATAAAGATGGCGAAAAATATCAGCAACCTGCCGGGATTGACAGGGAAGCTGAAAGTGTTGGGAGCCGGAGGTGTGGTGCTTTTTAATCGTTTTTATCAACTTGATATCGACATCAAAAATTTGGAGATCATTTCTGGACCGGTATTCAGTAATCCTTCCGATTTTAGTGATACATTGCGCTGGACAGCTATTGTTTCAGGGCGTGTGCCCGACCTCGACATAGCCTGTTCACACGGTGTTCATTCCTGGGAAGATTGCATCAAGGGGATTTTGGCCGGAGCAGGGGCCATTCAACTTTGCAGCCTGCTGTATGAGCAGGGTGTCGATGTGATAGAAGATATGCTTGTCTGTATGGAAGAGTGGATGCTGCAGAATAATTATGAACGCATAGACGAATTTAAGGGGAAGTTGAATTATGCAAACATAAAGAGTCCGTCGCTTTATGAACGGGTCCAATTCATGAAATATTTCTCCAGTTATAAGTAAGGTGGGACGATGAACATTCAGCAATTAGAATATATAATAGCGGTAGATAATTACCGTCACTTTTCAAAAGCTGCAGAGGCCTCTTTTGTGACCCAGCCCACATTAAGCATGATGATCCAGAAACTGGAGGAAGAACTGGGTGTGAAAATATTCGACAGGTCGCAACTCCCGGTACAACCTACCGATATTGGCGAGCGGATTATCACCCAGGCGCGCATTTCCGTAACCCAGATAAATCAGATCAAAGAGATCATTCAGGAGGAAAGAGGTATTGTGAAAGGTCTCTTCCGGCTGGGAATTATCCCCACTGTATCACCTTACCTGTTGCCTAAGTTGATGCAGGTTCACCGAGAAAACCATCATGATGTCCGTATTGCTATCTCTGAACTGACCACCGATCAAATAGTGAAAGGACTGTCGAATGGCTCGCTGGATGGAGGTGTTCTGGCTACACCCCTCAAAGAGGATTCCATCAAGGAATATCCGATCTATTATGAACGCTTTTTCGCTTATGTCTCTCCGTTAGAGAGGTCGTTGTTCGCCAAAACAGCACTCGACGAAAGCGATCTGAATGCCTCTACACTCTGGTTGTTGGACGAAGTACACTGTTTTAGAACGCAGATATTGCATCTGTGTAATCTGAAGAAAAAGCGAGGAAACAACAGCTCCATTTTTTCTTACGAAGCCGGCAGCATCGACACATTGATTAATATCGTGGATCAAAACGAAGGGATTACCGTTATCCCGGAGATGGCATTAGCCAATTTGAGTGAGAAGCAGAAAAAGAAAGTGCGTCCTTTCAAGAACTCCACTCCGGTACGTGAAATTAGCCTCATCACCCGGAAAGAATTCTTGCGTGAACGGATGATCGGCATCATTACCGATGAAATAAAAACTGCTGTCCCCCAATCGTTTCAGGATATGGCCATGCGAAAATATGTGGTGCCGTTGTAACCCTGTGAAAAAGAGAGTTAAACAGTATATCCGGTGCCGAATTTTTCAGCAAGCCATAATCCAAAGAACCGGTCGTAGAGAGAATAGGCATTATTTCCCCGGGTTATGAATTCTTTTCCCAATAACTGGCGTAGGGCGGACTGCACTGTGCTGGGAGATTTTAGTCCGTGTTTACCGACAAAAGAAGAAGATGTCATCTCCTTGGCCTTCCCTTCCTTGGCAATGGCATACATCACTTCTTTTTGTTTCTCGGTCACAAAAATAATAGGGAGACACATATCCTCCAATGATAAACGGGTTTCGATCTATCGGTCTCATACTGTAATATTTTTGCCAAAGATAATTATTTCATTAAAATTGGAATTATTAAGTGAATTATTTAAAATTGAATAATTGTGTTTGAAATAATCCGGTTCCGGATAATTGGGCGGTGCATCTAAAATTCTTCAGACTTCTGCCGGAATTGCTCTAATTTAATCTGTTTATATTACTTTTGTAATCCTACCTAACGGCGATTTGGCGGTTGATTTATGGATATACAGGCAATTATCAACAAATATTACAAAGCGGGAACAAAACTCTACGATATTTATATGTCGCATGTGACGGATGTGACGAAAAAGTCGCTTTATATTGCTCAAATACATCCGGAGTTGGCGGTGGATGTCCAATTTATTGAAGAGGTGGGGATGCTTCACGATATCGGTATATTTCTGACTAAAGCCTCCCATATTGCCTGCGAAGGTAGCTATCCCTACATTTGTCATGGTTATCTGGGGTGTGAACTGCTGACCGAAGAGGGCTATCCTAAACATGGGCTGGTATGTGAAAGACATACGGGTACCGGATTGAGTCTGGAGACCATCATCAATCGGAAATTGCCGATTCCCCATAGGGATATGCGGCCACGGAGCTTAGAGGAGAAAATCATTTGTTTTGCCGATAATTTTTTTTCAAAATCACAACTGGGGAAGGAAAAACCGGTGAAGAAAATCAGACGAAGCCTTGCCAGTCATGGATCGCATCAGGTAGAGGTGTTTGATGAGTGGTGTGAACTATTTCTCTGATACTTCCCCTTTTTTTCGATGCCTCGATTTCATCTCTTCTATCGATTTTTTTTCAGTTTCTCCTGGCGGGCGTTAATTTTGGCAAACTATTTGCAGTAAGACAAATGTGTCAATAATTCAATTCCGATGAATTGGGACAAATAGTGTCATAAGAATGATGTGGCGCAGTGGAGTTGAGCATAAATAATTGTAATTGCATGAAAGAAAACAATCATAGAGATCCCGAAGGGATGGGTAAGGAGGTCAACGAAAAGAAATTCGATGGTCTTGACGAAACTATAAACGGTGAGGCTATAGACAAAATGACAGATGAAACGGAAGTGTTGCCGGAAGATGCAGGGGATAATCTTCAACGGAAATATGATGAACTGAACGACAGTTATCTTCGACTACATGCCGAATTCGATAATTTCCGGAAACGCACGCTAAAGGAAAAAGCTGATCTGATTAAAGGAGGAGGTGAACGGGTTTTACTCGATATAATAACACTCGTGGACGATATTGAACGTGCTTTGGAGGCATTGCATAAAACGGAAGAGAGAGAGGCCGTGTTGGAGGGGATGGATCTTATCTACACGAAATTTATCGCTTTCCTGAAGCAGCATGGAGTAAATGAAATCGAAGCCATAGGACAACCGTTCGATGCTGACAGCTTTGAGGCGATTACTACTCTCCCAACGGAAGAAGCAGCGCAAAAAGGGATGGTGGTAGATTGTATCCAAAAAGGGTATCGGCTGAACGACAAGATTATTCGATTTCCGAAAGTAATTGTGGGAGAATAAGATGGCAGAGAAAAGAGATTTTTATGAAATATTGGGAGTATCCAAAACTGCCACGGCCGATGAAATAAAAAAGGCTTACCGTAAGAAGGCCATTCAATATCATCCTGATAAAAATCCAGGCGATAAGGAGGCAGAAGAGAAATTTAAAGAGGCGGCAGAGGCATACGAGGTGCTGAGCGATGAGCAGAAGCGCGGTCGGTATGATCAATTTGGTCATGCTGGAGTAGGAGGTGCTGCCTCAGGTGGCTTTAGCGGGGGAGGCATGTCGATGGAAGATATCTTCTCTCAATTCGGAGATATCTTTGGCGGCCATTTTGGCGGTTTCGGCGGCTTTGGCGGTTTCGGTTCATCACAACGGGGGAGGAGGGTCAATAGGGGATCCGATCTTCGTGTGAAAGTGAAATTGAGCCTGAAAGAGATCCTCAATGGTGTGGAGAAGAAGATCAAGGTGAAGAAATATGTCTTTTGCCCTCATTGTAGTGGGAATGGATCCGAAAATGGAAATTCTACTTCAACCTGTGTTACCTGTAACGGTTCGGGTGTGGTGACGCGTGTGGCCAACACCATTCTTGGCCAAATGCAGACCTCCTCCACCTGTCCTACCTGTAACGGGGAGGGTAGTACCATTACTAAGAAATGTACCCATTGTAGTGGGGAGGGAATCATACGTGATGAAGAGATCCTATCTATCAGGATACCGGCAGGCGTAGCTGAAGGAATGCAATTGTCCATGTCGGGCAAGGGGAATGCCGCCCGTAGGGGAGGAGTGAACGGTGACCTGCTGATCGTTGTGGAAGAGGAGCAGGATCCCAACTTGATTCGCGACGAAAACGATGTGATTTATAATCTGTTTCTCACTTTCCCGATGGCTTCTCTTGGGGGAACAGTGGAAGTGCCCACTATCGACGGTGTGGCTAAGGTAAAGATAGAACCAGGAACACAACCGGGGAAAGTATTGCGTTTACGTAATAAGGGACTTCCTTCGGTGAATGGTTTCGGGAGAGGCGATCAATTGATTAATGTGAATGTGTACGTACCTGAAAATCTAAGCAATAAAGAAAGAAAGTGGATGCAGGAGATGGATAAGTCGGAGAATTTTGTTCCATCACAAACGGAACAGAGAAAAGTATTTAATAAATTCAAAAGGATGTTCGATTGACAAACCATTTATCGGGCAATAGAATAAGAAAGACGGCAGACTTGGGAGGCCGTCTTTTTGCGTTATAGTAGTTAAGGAGGGGAATTGCACTTTTAAGTGAAGCTAACCTCTCTTCTAATAATCTTTCATGAAAAATATTCTCCCAAAACAGAAAAAATCAAATCCAAGAGAAAGAATAGCCTGGTTTTCAAAAAAAATCTATACATTTATTCTCATTTAAAAACATCCTTATCTTCACACCTAATTATATTTTTACTGCCAACTTGATAAAACAATTGCAAAATTAAACTTGTTTGCTATTCCTCATCCAGAACCGCTCGATATCTTCCAGCGATTTACCGGCGGTTTCCGGCATGAGCTTCCATACGATCAGCATATAGGGGATGCACATGAATGCAAAGAGGAAGAAGGTGCCGGCGGGGGTAGCGTTTTCAAGCATCCATGGTGTGAGCTGTCCGATAAGGTAAGTACCCACCCATAATGAGAATCCGGCAATAGACATGGCCAACCCCCTTATCCTGGTAGGATACATTTCTGAGAGGAAGACGAAGATCACCGCGCTGATCGATCCTGCCGTAAAGAAAATATAGGCAAGGAAACATCCCAACAGGAAGATGCTCGACATGCCTAATGATTCACCCATCAGGAAATAGGTGCCAATCAGGAGCAGCGATACAATCATACCCGAAACGCCGATATAGACCAGTTTCTTTCGGCCTACCTTGTCGATGATTAAAAGGGCGAGCACTGTAGTTCCCATATTGACCAAACCGATCAATGACTGATAGAATAGCGAGTCGCCACTCGACAGGCCACTTGTTTCAAAGATGGATGGGCCATAATATAACACGGCATTTACACCCATAAATTGTCCAAGGATGGCGATGGCGCTGCCGATCAATACTGCGCGGAAGATGCCGGGTGTAAACAGGAATTTCCAGTCCGATTTCTCTTCTGATTGCAGCATCTGTCTGGTCTCATTCACCTGGAAAGATACTTCCGGTGCAGTGGCGTAAATTTTGGAGAATACCCCTGTTGCCATACTCTCTTTACCCTTCACAATCAACCATCGGGGGCTTTCGGGAATAAAAAAGATGACAATGAAAAAGAGCAGGGCGGGAATAGTTTCTGCACCCAGCATCCCGCGCCAGGCCTCAGTGCCAAAAATTTTGAGAAGTAAAGAGCTTTCGGATGAAAACCCTACAGAGAAATTCAGCAGCCCCCAATTGGCCAGATAGGCACCCAGAAAACCGGTTGTGACCGCAAGCTGGTAGAGTGAAACCATTCGTCCGCGGTGGGAGGCAGGTGAAATCTCCGAAATATAAAGGGGACAGACAATCGATACAATGCCGATACCTACTCCTCCGACGATGCGCCAGATGACCAGTTGGTTAAAATCGGAGGAGATAGCACATCCCAATGCAGAAGAAGTAAATAGTACCGCCGACAGCAGCATCGTCTTCTTACGTCCGACAGAATCGCTCAAAGCACCGGCAAAAAGAACGCCGCTGATTGAACCTACAAGCGCACAACCTACATACCATCCACTCTGGAGAGTTGTCAACATAAACTGTCCCGTCACTTGTGACACCGTTCCCGAGATTACAGCGGTATCATATCCAAAAAGGAAACCACCTAAGGCGGCTACTACCGAAAGAAAAATCACATAACTACTAATATTCCCTTTTTTCTGCATCGCTTATTCTAATTGCATTGTTTATTTGTGTTGTACCGCTCTCTCCCTCTTGGATTTGGAAAATCCTTCCGATTCACTTCAGATTAAAATAGTCTCTATATCGGTTGTATAGATTCCCTGCCTGTGGATAGGCTGACTGGGGACTCATAAAATGGGAGAACTCAAAGGTGATTGCTTTGTCATAACCACATCGTTGGGCTGCCTCCAGCTTCATTCGTAACTTATCGAATTTGATCGGTAAAAATTTAATAGGCATGTCGCGGTCGAACGACTCTGCATTGGTCCAGCATTGCATGCCATATTTGTCGGCCAGCTTTTTATTTACCGTAAAAAATGCGTCCAACTCGTCGTAATCGATATGGCCGTCCTGAAATGCCACTGCATCCACCACCTCGTGGATCCCCGCGAATATCTCATCCCACTCCTTCTCATGTTGTTGAACCGATACCGCTTCCTCTTTGCTGAGCGATTCTCCGCTTGCAGCGACCGCTTTTTTACCGTCGATCCATGGTGAGATAAATGTGGGCAATCCTCCGGATAGATCTTTACACTGCTTGCCCATGGCGTAGAAAGCGCCAATCGCCCCTTTGGTGGCGCGGCTTATCTCTCCGCTTATATACCATCCTCCAAAACTCTTGTATTTTTTGCCATATTTTTGCCATACCTCGTCGATCACATACTTGTTGTCTTCAATCTCGTGGGTCATGTCGCCCGTTGTCCAATAGTGACCGGAGTCGTAGAGACCGAAATAGAATTTCATCTCATATTTTTCTGCCAATCGCAGGTACATATCCACCAGGTCGACCGACGGCATGAAACATCCATTGCCCAATAGATACTCCGAGGGGTAGGTTATGAATTTCTTATATCCGGAGCGAATCATGATCACCGTATCGATACCGATGGCTTTCATGTATTGAAAATCCAGATCCCACTCCGCCTCTCCCCAGTTCTGATGGGGGATGTCGTGTGATATCTCATCCAGAAAGGTGCCGGTTATTTTTATTCCGTTGTTCCCGGGAACAATAAGTTGGCTCTCTAATTCATTGTTTTTGTATATGTTGGATCTACTATCATTGGCAGAGGATGATCTTCCTGTACCCTCGCAAGCAGATAATGCAGGAATAGCTGCTACCGAAGCACTCGCAAGAGCCGCTTTTTTGATGAAGTCCCTTCTGTTGTGTTGCATGATGTTCTTGTTTATAGCGTTTGATTACTGATCTGAAAAATAGGCTTGCCGGTTTTCTTTTTCACCGTACAAAATAAGCAATAATTATAACCGAATCCAATTTTAATTTATTCTTATCCGCGAAACTCCCTCCATATCTCTATTGTAAAGAGGATCCATCTTTTCAGTCTCTCTCTTCTGATATTGAGTTGGCGTGTTTTATTCCTTCTTGAATGGCACTCCACTGATTGTGATTAATCACATGCGATATGTCGAAAACCATCAATCCTTCCGTGTTTTTTAAACACAAATATACCGCATCTGATATGGCAGAGTTTCTGTCTTCATAGGCATAAGTGCCGATTGACCCACAGACCTTACAGGCTCCCTTTGTATAGTTCGAATAAGAGGTTACGAAATTTTCTACCGACCAGTCGGATTGTGGGTTCTCCGATTTCCAGACATTTTCCGCATAAGCTCCCAATGAAAAAACATCAATTTGATCGGCAAACCCTGTTTTATGATAGGTCTCGGTATATATGTCACTGCGGAGAGGTGTATACTCTTTGCTCGCCCAGTTTTGACCTACACTATAGCGCGATTTCCAATGGGCTGATGACCAGAAATGGAGCTCCATTTGAGGATTGATCGATTTTATTTTTGTACGGATATCTGTAATAAGCTGAGTAATGGTCATTGCGCGAAACTCAATCCAACGGCTATATAAGGGGCCGACTCCTCCGGTGCTTGTGATGATCTCATTTTTGGCAAACCGGCTAAAATTGGCGTGGGCGTCGATCCACATCTGGATTGGCTTGGAGGAGGCTGGCGCCTTTAAGATTATCTCCTCTTTGCTTCTGCTGTTTCTGTCGTTGTGGCATGAACAGGTGAAGAAGAGCCCTAATGCAAGCAGCAAGATCGAGAAAAGTTGTTTCATTTGTCGGGATATCAATATTTCATCTTTTCCAGTTCCTCATCCGAAGGCCATTCAGATTCAATTCCCCGCGAACGGAGCAGTGACTGGAAATCACTCAAAATTGCTTGTTGTTCCCGTATCTGATGGGGAGTATGTCGGTTGTCTAACGAGAAAGAGAGTAGTTCACCAACAGCTTCTCCGATGTTCCATTCCACCGGATGCAGGCGATAACAGCCATTGGTGATATGGGTTGTCCCTATGTTCTTATTCGCAGGGATAAGATTCTTCATCCGGATGGGGAGTAAGGCGCCCAGAGGGATTTGAAACCGCAAAGCGTCCATATCGATATAGTTCTGCATTCCGGTAGAGGGGTGGAGGTCGATGGGATAGTATCCAATTCCTACGCTATCATGAAAAAATGCGGCTCTATCTTTATCTGTGGTGGCTACCAACGCTCTGTTTTCTTTTCCCACATGCTGTTCAGTTACGGTGAAAAGAGATTTGATGCGTCTCGACTCTCTTACGTAGGGATATTTTGCCAATCCGTCGTCCGATCCAAGAATATCTTTTCGTAACCGTAACCCGGGCCACCCTTTCCCTCCATCATGTCGTGGCGCTTCGGTCTGAAGCCAGTACAACAATGACAAGCTCAGCTGCTTGCCTCCTTCAACATAAGAGTGGAACTCCCTGTTGGACGCTCCGATCAAGTTCCCCAGGAAATAGTCGTTCTGAGGCCAGTTCACCAGTGAAATATCACTCCGGTAGGTTCCCTCTTCGAAGTTGTTTTTATCGGCAATTCTCCGGTAACTCCAGAGGTTGAAGATATTGCCACACCCTTTTTCTGTGGGGTCGAAGCATAGTTCCCGCCGCTCCAATGTGCGGGGATTGGAATAGTGAAGATCCAGCAACTTGCCCGGCCAAGGTTGTTTCAGTTGAGGCGTGAAATTCCGCCAGAAGGGATAATCCTTGGGCCTGGGAATTACATGGTTCTCTCCGGGAAGATAATCCATTGCAAAGCAGACTGTGAAAGCCTGTACATTAGCGGGATCAGCCTCTTGTGGAGCGTGTAGTTCTCCGGTATCTTTTTGGGATTCGCTCCCTGTAACGAATTCCGTGCCGGTTAAGGGCAGGAGGTCGCCCAATTCGGTAGCATCCACAAAATATTGGCCTTTTAATATCTTGCTGTCGCCTGTCAGGATGTTCTTTACCGTGACATCCTCCACCCTATCTTCGCGGGTAGTGCTTTTAACGGCTTTGTATCGGTATAATAGTGTCAGCCTGCCGGAGCTTATATAGGGAGCCAATAGCTCATTGATCACTGCCAGTGCCACCCGTGGCTCATGACAAAAACGGGATACCGACGCATTGCCCGGATTGAGGTAGGGTATATCCCTGAGATGCTCTTTCAGCGGATAGTTTCTCTTGTAATAATCCCTTATTCGGTGGCGGAAATTCCGGTATGTTTTGGTGGAGCCGGTATGTTCTATCCAAGGGTGCTCATCGGGCGGAACGCCCTGTTGTGTAAGTTGTCCCCCCAGCCAGTCCGTCTCTTCGGTAAGGATTACTTTCTTGCCATTTCTGAGTGAAGACAAGGCCGAGGCAACACCTCCCAGACCACCTCCGATGATCACGATATCTGCCGTTAATATCTCGTTGTGCTGCAAGAGGGATACCCGTTTCATGGCATTGGTCTCTGTCATGCCATGCAAGCCGGGAGGCGTGATCAATAAGACTCCTCCCGCCGAGATTGTCTTCAAGAAATTCCTACGAACCATTATAGTATCTCTTCCGCCACCTGATTGAAGTAATCGACAGATTGCCTGATTTGGGGCAGGTTGTTTTCCCAATCGGCTTCATACTCTATCGTGAAGTATCCCTTGAAGTTCTGCCGTTTCAACTCTTCCATCATCACTTTTACATTGAGGATACCCTTCCCCCATATCACATCTTCGAGATTCTGCTCTTCCCCTTGTGGCGCGATATCCTTGAAATGCAATGCGATGATCTTCCCGTCGAGTTGCTGCATCGAAGCAATGGGATCCAACCCCATCCTCTTGTAATGGCCCACATCGACGCAGGCTCCCAATAGGGTGTTCCGTCCGGATATGCTCTCAAGCAACACCTCCGGCTTCCAATAGGAATGTTCACTGGGATGATTGTGCACGGCCACCTTGATTCCATATTTCTTTGCCATCGCTTCCACTACATCCCAATCCTCCCGTGCCGGCTCCGCACTGATAAATTCGAGTCCCATCTCTTTCGCTAAAGCAAAGATCTGATTCCACTCCTCTTTCTGGGCAGTCCATACTCCCGAAGAGATGATGGTTACGTCCCTGGCGGCGGCCTCCTGTTTCAGTTTCTCACGCTGTTCCCCATCGAGACCGTAGCCGAATACCGCTTCTCCAAACCCTTCCCCCATCCTTTGTCCGGGATAGATCTCGATGAACGGAATACCCAACTCCCGGGTCTTTTCCAGCGACTCTATCACCGTGAAGAGATGGAAGGTGTAGGATTGCATCGATAAATGCCATCCCTGTCTCTCCGCTTTTGTTTTTGTGTTGTCTTGTGTGCAACCGCTGCTTGCCAAGAGGCAGACCAATGCGATCAGCGCCATTTTAATTGTTTTCATATAATCTGGTTATTCCTATAATTTTTAATTCTTTTGAAAATTAAACCCTCTCTCCCGATTAACGGGAGAGAGGGTGTGGCATTTATTTCGGCATTTCGGGTAAGGTGAAGCCGTTTTCATAAGCATGGCTGATCCATTCGTTCGCCATCTCCAGGGCATTGAATTCTGCGAACCGCCGATCGAATTTGGGATCGCCGTCGATTACCGAATATTCATCGAGGGTGACAATCTTGATCTTGTCGGATGGAGATATGTTGGTAAATTGCATCTTTTCCCCGTCCCACTGCAGCTCCCGGTGGAGCCCCTGCAAGCCGGAAAGGCGCACCGCCAATACTCCCATGACCACCATTTCGTTGAATGGCCCCGAAAACCGGAAATTAGAGGATGCTTCACGTCTGTTCCTTGGGGACTCCTTGCAGGCCCTGATCCAGTCTTGTTCATGGGCGTTGGTATCCCAAATATTGCCGTTCCCTCCCTTGATACGGGGAATGGTCGGTTCGGGCTGTTTGAAATCTGCCATCAACGATGTGGGCAGCAGAGTGAGATCCATTCCGTAACAGCCTGTCATGATTTTTCCTTTGGTACCTACGCGGATAATTCCACCGTTGGAATCGCCCATCATCTCCCCATCTTTGAGCTCTTCCGGCCTGTCGGGCAGTAACCCGCCGTCGTACCAGTGTACGGTCACTTCGGGCATATTCACTTTCCCTTTCGCCGGCCGTGCCGGAAACTTGTAGCTTACTTTCTGTGCTTGTGGGGGAGAATAGAGATTCGATAATGTGGAACTGGCTGAGACACTTATCGGATATTTCAAATCCAATGCCCAGTAGAGCGGATCCATGATATGGCAGGCCATGTCGCCCAACGCTCCGGTACCGAAATCCCAGAACCCACGCCAGTTCCATGGGGTGTAGGCGGGGTCGTAAGGCCGTTTTTTTGCCGGCCCTATAAAAAGGTCCCAATCCAACGTCTCTGGAACGGGCACCCCTCCCTTGGGTTCACCCAGCCCTTGGGGCCAGATGGGTCGGTCGGTCCAGCAATGGGCTTCATATACATCGCCGATCACCCCCGATTGTACCCATTCGGCTAGCTGCCGACACCAGTCGAACGAGTTGCCCTGATTACCCATCTGGGTGGCCACCTTGTATTTGTCGGTGAGTTTGGTGAGCAATCTCGATTCATAGACGGAATGGGTCAGCGGTTTCTGTACGTATGCATGTTTTCCCAGTGTGATGGCATGTGCCGCCACCCCGGCATGGGTATGGTCGGGGGTTGCCACCATGATGGCGTCGATTGATTTGCCTATCTGGTCGAACATCACCCGCCAGTCTTTGAACTGTTTGGCTTTGGGATAATCATTGAATGTCTTGGCAGCATACTTCCAGTCGATATCGCAGAGCGCCACGATATTGTCTGTCTTCATGTTTGCCAGGTTGCGGCGTCCTACTCCCCCCACGCCGATGCCGGCGATATTGAGTTTGTCACTGGGAGAGGTGTATCCTCTTGCTTTCCCCAGTACGCTATTGGGGACAATGGTAAGACCGGCAGCTCCTATGGCTGCGGTCTTTAAGAAATGTCTACGTGAATAGGTTGTCATAAGATGCATTATTTCGTTTGATTATTGATGTTTTTGTCTTTTTATGATCATATCGGTTAGTCTATTGTAGAGTGCGATATCTGAAGATTCCTGTGATTGTGACAATCGAAAAAAGGCGTCGCCTCCCTGATAATAGGCAATATTTAGAGAGTCGAACACTTCATATTGGGTGAATACATCCAAGTAGTCATTTAATCTATATCCCCATCCGTTCTTGGCCAACACTCTTTCGTCAAATTCAACTTCCATATTCATACCATGGATTTTAGCCCTTTTGCAAGCCTCTTCCAGTTGTGAGTAAGGCACGTTTTCATTGAAAAAATAATTGGGCTGATAGTAGACCTGGTTAAAGCCCAGTCTCTCCCATTCCTGATAGCCATCCGAATTGAAGTAGGGAATCCAGTAAAAATCGTAACCCTTTTGGTAAACGATATCTGCAATATGTTTCGCCAGGTCCCTACTGTTTGTCGCCTCCTCGGCTAACCAGTAAAAACCGACTAATTCCAGGTATTCGAACTCTGCTTTTTTAAAAAGTTGCTCAGCATATTCTATGTACCATTTGCAAGCAGCTATCCGATCTTCACCATTGGAGAAATCTAACTCTCTATTTCCCAATTTTCCCCAATCTTTCTGATTGGGTATGGGTTCAGGGATAGTGATGACGATTTTCCTTTTCTCATACTTGTTGGATAGGGTCTTGTTTTTCATAAGATCTTCTATGCGGGCGTTGAGCGCATCTATTGCATTGTTCTCTCTAAAAAAATTATGAAGAAGATTTTCCCACTCAATTTTTCGAGCGGCCAACTTCTCATAGCCGGATGCGAATCCTCGGCCATTTCCATCTTTGATCTCTAAAAATAGAAATCCGTCGAATAGCCATTTCTGCTTCCCCTCTTTTGTCGAATAAATATAAGGCGAAAAATGATCTTTATCCCATTTTATACTCCGGTGAGCACCTCCATCATAAATCAAGACCAGATCTTTGGGCACTGCTTTATGATTTTTTACATTTTCCAGCTGCATTTCTCCCTGAGAGACGACCTCTTTATCCTCTTCGTAACTGATTGAATGGAGGCCCATGGTTGCTGTGATTATTAGGATAAAGAGCAGGTAGGAGGATAGTTTACACAATGGTTTCATTCTTTCCATGATTTAAATTATCCATTATTTTCCAACATTGATATAATCCTCTTGGCACATGGAAGCAACCTTTCCATTTTCCTCCTTTCAGATCTAACAGTACTTCTCCACGACGGTTCAGATAACCCCACCACTCCGGATATTCCGGATCTTTAAAGTGACTCCAAGTGTAGTCATGCACTTTCTTGAACCATTGGAGAGACTCTTCTGACCCAGTCAATTGATACCCTTTTAATAAGGATATTAGTGTTTCTATGTGTACCCACCAAAGTTTCTGATCCCATTCCAACTGCTGTGGGGGAAATCCCTTCCTGTCCAAGAAATAGTAGATGCCGCCATACTCTTTGTCCCACCCATATTCTACGATGTTCAGGGTTGTTTCCACTGCCTTTTGAATCAGCTCCGACCGATTCAGGCGTACCCCCAACTCCATGATAAACCACATTGCTTCGATCCCGTGACCAGGATTAATCAAACGACCATCGAAAGAGTCCGATAAACTGTTATCCGCATTTAGGTTCTCTACTATGATACCTCCCAGCTCTGGACGCAAAAACAGCTCCATCACTTCATGAATGCACTCTTTCATTGTCTGTTCTACGATTTCCTTCTCAAGCAGAAATTCGATCTCCAATGTTAGGTTACAGAGAATCATCGGTAAGGAAAAACCTTTGAGTGGGCGAGTACCGGGGTAAGCCTTATTCCATTTTCCTTTCGGATTGTCTTTCCTGGAAAGGATTGCTGCGAAAGTACGTGCGGCAATGTCGGCATATTCCTGATTGCCGGTTGCAAGGCTTAATTGCCCAAACGCCATGGCAGCAAAGGTGTTGGAGAAAATATTGTAGGGCTCCACCAAGGGCTTCCCTTCCCGGGTGAGTGAAAAGTACCAGTTGAAGTTGTCATCATGCCCAAATTTCTTTAAGAACTCAGCTCCCTGTATAGCACATGCCAACCATTCCTGTCGTTTCTCAACCTTATTATATAACATGGAGAACATCCATACCTGTCGACCTTGGAGCCAAATAAATTTATCAGTGTCAAACGGATTGCCCCTCCTGTCGAGGCAAGTGAAGTATCCTCCAAACTCTTTGTCTTGAGAGTGTGATAACCAAAAAGGAATCACATTTTCGATCAATTCCGTTTTGTATTTTGATGCTAATGTGTTAAAACTACTCATTTCGTCCATTTTGCCTCATAATTTAATTCTATTAGAACTTATGTAAAGATAATTGTTTTAAAATATATTTGCAAATTAAAATCAATAAATCTGTATATGCAAGTATATAAGTAAAATAATTTATTATATTTTCGCAATTAACAAAATTTAATTGTTGTTATCAGTGAAAAGCTGTTTTTCCAAGTTGAAAAATCATGGTTGTTGAAATTGAATTGATTGAGAAGATGAAATAGGAGAGGCGATGAGATGATTTTATCCACGAAAAAAACATTTAAGAAAGTCGATTTAAAAATTGTGTCGCCTCTGACAAGGAGTTTTTTTTCCCCACGTCGATCATTCTTAGATTATTTGGGATATAGGAGGTTACGATCTCTTTGTCACATATAGTGAGGTAGAAATCAATGATGGAAAAACGGTCGGGAAATGTGGTCATATACCGAAAAATGGCTGGATCGAGGATTTGAATGCCGGCAAATGCCAGTTTCCGATAATGTCTAGGGTTGAAATTTGAAAGTGGCGATTTCACTTCACCGGTCGATTCATTGATCCATCCTCTTAAATAATTTTCGTTGTCGAAAAGGAGATATCGGGATGTTTTACGTGCGCTACAGACAAGTGTGGCGAGTGGTGGATGGGATTGTTTTTTGGTTTGATTTTGTATGATCTCTTCGTACAACTTCCGTAGATTGATATTGGAAAGGATATCTACGTTATGTGTCAGAAAGGGTCTATTGTCGTTGAAAAATGGGGAT
>JAAYFR010000020.1 GCA_012728155.1 Bacteroidales bacterium
ATCCACAATATTCCTTGCGGTCTCCGAAATCATGTTGGCCACATCGTTGTCGATTCGCTCTCCCATCAAGGCGTGGCGCCGACGTTTATAGACCACTTCACGCTGTGAATTCATCACATCGTCATACTCCAGCAGACGTTTACGGATACCGAAGTTATTCTCTTCCACCTTCTTCTGCGCACGCTCTACCGATTTACTCAACATATTGTGTTCCAATACATCTCCCTCTTTGAAACCCATCCGGTCCATCAGACCGGCAATTTTTTCGGTGGCAAAGAGACGCATCAGGTCATCTTCCAATGAGACAAAGAAAACACTCGATCCGGGATCTCCTTGACGTCCGGCACGTCCCCTTAACTGACGGTCGACACGACGCGACTCATGCCGCTCGGTACCTATGATGGCAAGACCGCCGGCTTCCTTCACTTCCGATGTGAGTTTAATGTCGGTACCACGACCCGCCATATTGGTAGCGATGGTCACCATTCCCTTTTGTCCGGCATTGGCAACGATCTCGGCTTCACGCTGGTGTAACTTGGCATTCAACACATTGTGCTTAATCTTACGAATGGTAAGCATACGGCTTAGCAATTCTGAGATCTCTACCGAGGTGGTTCCCACAAGAACGGGACGCCCTTGTGCGATAAGATTCTCCGTTTCCTCAATAACCGCTGTATATTTTTCTCTTTTTGTCTTGTAAATACGGTCGTTCTGGGCATCACGGACAATGGGTCTGTTGGTGGGAATCACCACCACATCGAGTTTATAGATATCCCAAAATTCTCCTGCTTCAGTTTCAGCAGTACCGGTCATTCCTGCCAGTTTGCTGTACATCCTGAAAAAATTCTGCAAAGTGATGGTAGCAAATGTCTGGGTAGCCGCTTCCACTTTTACCCGCTCTTTCGCTTCAATCGCCTGGTGAAGACCGTCGGAATAGCGGCGCCCTTCCATCACTCGGCCTGTCTGTTCATCCACAATTTTTACCTTGTTGTCGATTACCACATATTCATCATCCCTATCGAACAGGGCATACGCCTTGAGCAACTGATTGACAGTATGCACACGCTCCGACTTCACCGCATAGTTCTGCAATAACTCATCTTTCTTTGCCGCTTTCTCTTCATCCGAAAGGGAGTTGTTCTCCAATTCCGACAGCTCTGAGCCAATATCGGGCAGGATAAAAAATTGAGGGTCATCCGATTTCCCTGTCAGGAGATCGATTCCCTTGTCTGTCAACTCAATGCTGTTTTGTTTTTCATCAATCACAAAATAAAGGGGATCGGTCACAATGTGCATATTACGCATCTGCTCCTGCATATAAAACTCTTCGATTTTAAGCATTGCCGCTCTTATCCCCTGTTCACTGAGAAATTTGATCAGTGGTTTATATTTAGGCATTCCTTTATAGGATCTGAACAGCAACAGCGCTCCCTCCTCTTGTTCCTTAGGATCGGAAGAGGTCATCTTTGTTTTTGCTTCTGCCAGCAGATGGGTGGTCAATTCGCGTTGCGTTTTCACAATCATCTCCACTCTTGGACGAAACTGGTCGTACAACTGGTCATCACCCTTGGGCACCGGACCGGAGATGATAAGCGGGGTACGGGCATCGTCGATCAATACCGAGTCCACCTCATCCACAATTGCGTAATTATGCTTACGCTGCACCAGGTCTTTCGGCGAGATCGCCATATTATCACGCAGATAATCGAAACCAAATTCATTATTGGTGCCAAAAGTGATATCTGATTCATACGCCTTACGACGAGCATCAGAATTGGGCTCATGTTTATCGATACAATCTACCGATAAGCCGTGGAACATATACATGGGTCCCATCCATTCCGAGTCACGTTTTGCCAAATAATCATTCACCGTCACCACATGCACCCCTTCATGAGTGAGCGCGTTCAGGAAAACAGGAAGTGTGGCCACCAGTGTCTTACCCTCACCTGTAGCCATCTCGGCAATTTTTCCACGGTGTAACACTACCCCACCAAAAAGTTGCACATCGTAATGGATCATATCCCAGACGATCTCGTTTCCTCCGGCAATCCAATGGTTTTGAAAGATGGCCTTCTCCCCTTCAATACGGACAAAATCGTGTGTCGCCGCCAAGTCACGGTCGAAATCGGTAGCGGTAACCACAATTTCCGAATTCTGCGTGAATCGGCGCGCTGTATCTTTCATAATGGAGAACGCTTCCGGCAACACTTCATCCAACACTTTCTCATACTTTTCGGTCACCTCTTTCTCCAACTTGTCAACCTGATTCCAAATTGTCTCCCGCTTATCCAAGTCGATGGACTCAATACTCTCCTTGAGCTGTGCTATTTGCGCTTTCTCATCTGAGACATATTCTTGAATCCTTTTTTCCAGCTCTTTCGTCCGGGCACGCAATTCGTCGTTAGAGAGTTTCTCTATCTCTCCATAGGCCGCTTTCACCCTTTTTACAACCGGCTCAATTTCCTTTATGTCGCGTTGTGCTTTATTGCCTATTATTTTTGATATAAAATCATTCCATCCCATAACTGTCTTTATTCTATTGTCAGGTGCAAGCACACCCTCTATTCGTTTAATCTATATTCTAATGTCACAAATCATCTGCTTTTATTGCAAACACTTACCGAAGAAACTCCTTCAATATTTCATCTTGAGCAGCATTGGGAGCACGGATACGCAAACGATACGCCACACTTGGCGCAATTTCAGTAGCTTTTATAGTCCGATCAATAATCTGGGGTTTGATATCACTTCCAAAGAAAATAACCGGTGCCATAATCGCATTATTGCGCACTTTTATATTTTGATCGGACTGAGGGTCTACAATTCGCCAACCGGGTTGTATACGAAGAAAAAGATCACCCGATTGCCCTTTAAAGAAACCGTTCCTGTAATACTGCATATCCTGATTATAGGCACCATGCAACATCTGATGCGAGGTAATCACATCCTGAATACCGGCCGATTGCACCAGGAACTCAGCCGCTTTCTGTTGAAATTCCTTTAGATCGATCTGCCTGTCTTCCAGCAATTTCCTGTCGAAGAAGAATTGCCTGTCCCAATATTTTTTGATCCACTGCTCTCTACCGTAAAGTACCATCAGATACATGTTGAGCAGTGCTTGACTCCGTTCGGGATAAAAATCACCACCGGAAGTGACCATCTCTTCGGGAATAACCTCCTGTTCGTTGAAGTATCCGGTAGAGACTACAAAAATAAGCGTATTTTTAAGTCCCACAGCACTATCGATGGCATCGAGCAATCTCTCCAGCTCCTGATCGAGACGATAGTACGTATCTTGAATTTCGACGGAATAATTGTTGTCGACTGCTTTTTCATAATTCCCGGCATAAAAGGTGAGCGCCAAGAAGTCGGGATTTATCCGTTTACCCAGCGACCCCGATTCGAGCATCCTGACTGCCATATCGTTCACCTCCTTATTTAGAAAGGGCGATTGCTTGAAGAGCCGGATATTGCCATTTTTCTCGGTTACGAAAAAATGCTGAAAATTATATTTGCTGCGGGTATAGGGAAATGCATCATACCGGTTCACATCAATTGCCGGTCGCCATGAAAGCGTGTGAATAGTGTGGGTAAGCGACTGTCCACTACGGTTATGCTGGTCTATAATGGGCTGCCTACTTTTGTAAAAGGTAGAAGTAGCCCATTTCCCATTTTCATCCTCAATCCAGAAAGCACCACTGGCAGCGTGACCGCCCGATGCAAATGCCTGAGATGCATCGGGAGCAAAAGCAAAAATATCTGACTGCCCTGCTGAGGCGATTTTCAACTCGTCGGCAATGGTAGATACCTTGATAGAAAGAGGTGAAAGCTTTTCGGTGGTGAAATTGCCCAAATAGTTGTCATCGTAGAAAGAGGATATTTCACGATTCGACTCTATCGAATACCTATTCTCCGACATAATTCCATGATAAGATGGGTTGGCACCCGTGAAAATAGTGGTAATGGATGATGCCTTATTCAGATTGGGAAAATCGTAATGAATATTGCTATAGACAAGGCCATTATTCAACAACCGGTTGAACCCCTTGTTGCCGAATCTATGCCTGAACATTTCCAAATAATCACCCCGCAACTGGTCAATGGTGATGCCCACCACCAATTTCGGTATCTCGCCGGAAGGTACCTGCGCAAAAAGCGTGGTGATTGAAAAAAAAGCAACCAGTGAAGATAGTATTCTAATCATACCCCTATTTCTCTCATTTACTTGTCTACAACCCACCCCACCCTGCTTTCAGGTCTCTGCTTGTGGTGAATTGTCTGTTTTTTAAACGCCTTTTCCTCAACATATAAATATTTGTTCCCGACCGGATCCACAAATTCATTGAAAACGGAATTGTGGCCAACGGCAATTGCTGCGGTATCAACCACCATAGCAAAAGAAAAAACGTCAAGAGTGCAAAGTTAATAAAATGATAGAAATAAACCGCTTTCTTTGCTGATTTCATCCAGAAGAAAAAGGCTGCAATCAAAGCAAACGGATTAAGCCAGACAAAATTCCAGTTGGGGTTGGTAGCGGGATGATCCGAAAAAAACATCAACACC
>JAAYFR010000197.1 GCA_012728155.1 Bacteroidales bacterium
CATATCTTCTGCGATGCTCGGACCCACCTTCTGGGAGCTTTGTATATGATCGTCGATTGTTTTTCCAGCCGTCATGAACTCTTTCAATCCTTGTCCCAGTAGATCTCTCAATTGCTCTTCTACACCGGATCCTTCCTCTTCGATCAAATAGTTGGTAGAGATACGTACCTGGTTACTGGAACCAATGGTGATTGCCCGTACCGATTCGTTAAGATAAGGATTGAGGGCATTTTCGATATCATTTACTTTGACGGGTTGATCGAAACGGACAATATAGTTGCGACCTCCAGTGAAGTCGATACCTGAGTTTAATCCCAGTGTAAAGAGTGAGATCACGCTGACAACCACGAAAATGGCTGTCGCGATAAGCACATTTTTGCTATTTTTAAGAAAGTCGAAATTATACTCTCTAAAAAGAGCTCTGGAAAATCCGGTATTGAAAGTGAGGTTAAGCCATTTGTCTTTACCTAAACGATTTTCGTATACCAGACGGGTAACGAATACGGCGGTAAGGAATGAAACGGCAATACCTATGATAAGAGTAATAGCAAATCCCCGGATAGCACCCACACCGAAAATGGCAAGAATAATACCGGTGATAATGGTTGTGAGGTTGGAGTCGAAGATGGCTGAGAAAGCGTTCTTGTAGCCGTCTTCTAACGCCCTTCGCAATGTCTTGCCTGCCGCAAGCTCTTCCTTGATACGTTCGTTGATAAGTACGTTGGCATCAACCGCCATCGCAAGTGAGAGAATCATACCGGCAATACCGGGTAGGGTAAGTACCGCCTGGAATGCGGCGAGAGTTCCCAATGTGAAGAAGAAGTTGAGGAGTAAGGCTCCGTTGACCACCATGCCCGGAATAAATCCATAGAGCATGCAGGTAAAGATAAAGAGCACCACCAATGCAATCACAAAGGAGATAAATCCGTCGCGAATGGCTTCCTGCCCTAAAGAGGGACCTACTATGTCTTCCTGAACGATACGCACGCCAGCCTGCATCTTTCCCGATTTAAGCACATTCTCCAAGTCCTGTGCTTCCTGAGGAGTGAAATTGCCGGTGATGGAAGAACGACCACCGTCGATACGTCCATTTACCGTAGGAGCTGAATAGACATATCCGTCGAGAACGATAGCAATCGACTTGCCTATCTCAGCACCGGTAATAGTTGCCCAGCGGCTGGCACCGCTCGAATTCATCGACATGCTCACTTCCCATGCCGATCCTCTTTGTCCCTGGTCTGCATTGGCATTGGTCACCACATCGCCATCCAAGGCAGGGCCACGTTTACTACCGTCACCTTTGAGGGCAAACAACTGAAAATAGGTCTCACGTTGGTCGATGGGTTTGAATCCCCACTTAAACCGCATATCGGCAGGGAATACATCTTTATATTTATTCAAGAGGAAGTTCACTTCGGCTGTATCAAGTTTGGATACCGTTCCTACTATAGGGCCGGCACTCCCACCCATTGCGAAGTAGGGCTCGTTGAAATATTCCATAACGCTTTTATTGATGATGATTTTTTCTGAATCATCATCAAGTTGCGACAATGGCAGTGAATCGGTCAGGATAACAGAATCATCAGCCACAGCTTCTTCTGTCTCTGTAGCCGTAGTATCTGCAGCAGATTGCCCCGATCTTTGTGCCATCGCATACTCACTGGAGCGGGCATTCATCTCATTGAAATAGGCAGTCAGTTCACTTACATTGTATGTCTTCCAGAATTCGAGGTTGGCACTTCCTTGCAAAAGATTACGTACACGCTCCGGCTCTGTAATCCCGGGAAGCTCCACTAAAATACGTTCTGCCCGATCCAATTTTTGTATGTTGGGGGCAACCACTCCAAAACGGTCGATACGGGTGGCCAACACATTGAATGAGTTATTGGCCACACTTGTCAGTTCATTACGCAGTATGTTGATTACCTCGTCGTTGGTAGCGGTGGGGCGCACCCTGTCAGCCATGGTAATACTGTAGATATTGGCCAGACGCCCGTCGGGAGCAATCTTTTCGAAGTTTTGCCGGAAGAGTGAGATAAAGTCGGATGAACTACCACGGCGATTTTGGGCGACAGATTCTCTCAATGCTTGATTGAATTGAGGATCGTCGGTATTGGCCAATGATGCAATTACTTGTGCCGCATCAATTTCGAGGATAACGTTCATCCCCCCCTTCAGGTCGAGTCCCAATCCTATCTCTTTTTCACGAATCTGCTTGAGCGTATAGTTCAGATATACTTTCTCGGTAGAGAGGGAATCAAGATACTGATTTTTCAGAGCTAAGTTTCCATTGGCGTATTGATCCGCTTTCTTGTTGTATTGTCTCCCCACTACAGTAAAGGAGAGATAAAACAAACTGATAAGTGTCAGGATAATACTGAAAACTTTAATGAATCCTTTGTTTTGCATTTCAATATTACTTTTTGTTTTACTATTTATTTTTTTTCAGGTTATTCACTCTATGTGCATGTAAAAATAAAGGCATATTTGATGCCTTTTCATTTTGAGCGTGCAAATATACGTTTTTTTTATCTTTTTAAGAACGATATCACCGGATATTTTTTCAAAAATTATCCGGTGATATAAAAGAGATTGCGAATCGACACGATAAAAATAATATTTTAGTTGATAAATCCTCTGTTTTTAAGTAGATATACCGGATTGGGTTCTGCACCACGGAATCTTTTATAGAGCTCCATCGGATCATCGGAATTACCTTTCGACAAAACGTTATCTCTAAACTTAGCAGCAGTGGATTTGTCGAAGATACCCTTCTCGACGAATGCCTGGAAAGCGTCGGCATCCAGTACTTCTGCCCAGAGGTATGCATAATATCCGGCAGAATACCCTCCACTGAAGATATGTGAGAAATAGGTGCTACGATAACGGGGGATAATCTCATCGATAAGACCGATCTTTTCCATCGAGTTCTTTTCAAATCGACGCACATCAAACGTTTTTGCACTGGTTTGAGTGTGGTAATCCATGTCGAGTAATGCTGCAGCGACAAATTCGGTAGTGATAAAGCCCATATTGAACTTGGAGGCTGCATCGATTTTAGCGATCAGCTCATCGGGTATCACTTCACCGGTTTGGTAATGTTTGGCGTAGAGTTTCAGTACGTCGGGATGAAATGCCCAATGCTCCATGACTTGTGAGGGAAGTTCCACAAAATCGCGTGAAACACTTGTGCCGGCAACACTGGCATGGGTGACATTCGACATCATGCCGTGCAGGGCATGTCCGAACTCATGGAAAAGTGTTTCTACCTCGTCGAGTGTAAGCAATGCCGGAGTCTCTCCGGTGGGGCGGGTGAAGTTGCCCACATTATGAATAAGAGGACGGATATTTTCGCCGTTAAGCACCCTTTGTCCGCGGAAGCTGGTCATCCATGCACCGGCATTTTTTCCGGGACGCGGGAAGTAATCGGTATAGAACACCGCCAGATGGGATCCATCGGCATCAAGCACTTCATAGGCTTCCACTTCGGGATGATACACCGGCACATTGTCCAGCTTTCTGAAATTTAATCCGTACAACCTGTTGGCCACCTCGAACACCCCTTCACGTACATTCTCCATTTTGAAGTATGGCTTGATCTCTTCCTCATTGAGAGCGTATTTCTGCTGACGGAGTTTTTCAGTATAATACCACCAGTCCCACGATGCCAACTTGAAGTTACCTCCTTCGGCATCGATCAGCTTTTGCAGTTCAGCTGCCTCTTTCTTTGCCTGGGGTAATGCGTATGCCCATACATCATTGAGCAGTTTATAGACGTTTTCGGGAGTTTTGGCCATACTTTCTTCAAGCACAAAATCGGCATGAGTATTGTAACCCAGCATTTGTGCCTTTTCGATGCGCAGGTTTACGATTTTGTTGACATTCTCCTTATTGTCGTTATCATTGTCATTGTCGCCTCGCATATACATCGCTTTGTAAAGCTTCTCACGCAGGTCACGTTTTTCTGCATATTGCAGAAAAGGGAGCCAGCTCGGTTTTTGCAGACCGAATACCCATTTTCCCTCTTCACCCGCTTTTTTTGCCGCTTCTGCTGCTGCAGCAATAATCCCTTCGGGAAGTCCTGCCAGATCAGCTTCATTGTCAATCACCAGCTTGAATGCGTTGGTTTCATTCAGCAGGTTATTCCCAAAGCGGAGGGTGAGACCCGATAACTCTTTGTTGATCTCACGCAACCGCTCTTTCTCTGCATCGCCTAACATGATACCGGAACGTACAAAGTTCTTGTAGTAGTTGTCCAATACCCTCGATTGCTCGGTATCGAGATTTAAATCTGCAACGTTGTCGTGCAGCGTTTTAATCCGGTTGAACAGTTTTTCGTTCAGATTGATATTATCGCGGTGTTCAGACTGAAGGGGAGCTAATTCTACTGCCAATGCTTGGATGGAGTCATCGGTTTCAGCACTTCTTAAGGCATAAAAGATGCGGGATACACGTGTAAGCAAGCTGCCGCTATTTTCCATTGCTACAATGGTATTTTCAAAAGTGGGCTCTTCGGGATTATTGGCAATGGCATCGATCTCATTGGTCTCTTCTTCCATCCCTTTCAGGAAAGCCGGTCTATAATCCTCAAAAGAGATCTGGTCGAAAGGGGGCATGCCGAACGGTGTGTCGAATTCAGCGTGAAAAATAGCACCGGATTCACTGCCGGTTTTGCCGGTATTGGCATTGTTACAGGAGAATAATGTCATAACTGCTAATGAAATAAGAAGACTTTTTTTCATTCTACTTTTTAATTAAATATGATGTAAACAAATAGAAAAACCTTTGAAATCGGCTTTATATAAAATAAGCGCAAAGGTAGGGTTTTTACTTAAATATTGAAAATTATCCATTGATTGTTTGTCTTTTATCCTCTTTCTCACCATTAAATTGTAAGGTCAATATTTTTTGAAAATCCTAAAGAGGAAACAGCAGCGGTAAAATAAAAATCATAATGATACCTACGATAAGCTGTAATGGCAGTCCCACTCTTATATAATCTATAAACTTGTAACGCCCCGCAGACATTACCAGCGCATTGGGAGGTGTTGCAAAGGGGCTGGCGAAACACATGCTGGCCGCCACTGTCACCGCAAATAGAAATGGATAGGGGCTGACACCAACGGTTATGGCAGATTGAATGGCAATAGGTGCAAACAACACCGCTGTGGCCGTATTGCTAATAAACATGGTCAGTATGGATGTGGCGAGATAGACGCCCGCCAATACCGATATAGGACCGAATTGGCTTAATCCATTCACGATGGCATCGGCAATCAAACTGGAGGCACCGGTTTTCTCCATGGCAATCGCCAAGGGAAACATCCCCGCAAATAGGAATGTACTTTCCCAGTTGATACTTTTATAGGCTGATTCCACATTGCGGAAACATCCTAAAATAATCATCAATAACGCTGCTATCATGGTGGCAATCACGGTGGGTACTATGTTGAATACCATGGCTACGATCATCAACACCATAATGGCTGCAGCGACCGGTGCTTTATGGTTGCGTGGAATTTTCAATGCATTTTCCATCGGTTGCCCTACTACTACCCATTCCGATGTCTCCTGAGTCAGTTTCTCAATATCAGACCATTTTCCTTGTACCAGCAGTACGTCGCCCGAAAGCATCTTCTCATCCTTTACATCCTGGAGGATATAACCCGCCTTGCGTTGTATTCCCAATATATTTACATTGTAGAGTTGACGGAAATTGGATTCTTTCACACGCTTATTGATCAGCTTGGCTGTCGACATTAAAACCACCTCTGCGATGCCGATCTCACTGAATTCCAATCCTCCTGCCTGGGAAACAGAAAGTGCATTGCCGGTACCTTCCGTCTTATGTGTGTCGACTAATTGTAAGCCATTCTTGTCGACGAGTGACATCACATTTTCGAAATTTCCCAAAAGATAGAGTACATCATTTTCCCTGAAAGTACTTTCCGGCCCCGCCATCTTCATATCTACCGTCTTGTGAAAACGGTTTCGTGAGTTGATTCTGCGTATCTCGAGTATACTTACATTATAAGTCTGGGTGATATTCAGCTCCTGAAGCGTTTTATGAATTAAAGGAGACTCTTTTTCTATCAATACCCTATAGAGATTGTCGGCCAATCGGTACTCCGATGCCAGTTGATTCAGCGATTTGTTTCCCTTTACGGCAGATTTTTCCTTATCGCTTTCCATAACCAATAATTTACTCAACGGCCACAACAATAGAATGCCGAGAGTGAGCGTGATCAAACCGACTGGCAAAAATGAGAAGAAGGACAATCCTTCGAATCCCCCGCTGATCAACGTGTCGTTAATGATCAGGTTGGGAGGGGTGCTGATCAACGTGAGTAGTCCAAGGCTGCTGGCGAAAGCCATCGGCATCAGAAAGCGGCGTGAGTCGGTATTTGCCTCTGTTGCGAGACTCATTACGATCGGCAACATCAGTGCTACCGTCCCCGTGTTACTTACAAATCCACCAATTCCACCGGTCACCAACATTACCAGGATGAAAAGTTTAAATTGATTTCCCCCGGCCAGGGCAAGGATCTTTGTGCTGATCATTTTAGCAAGCCCTGTCTGAAAAATGCCTCCCCCTACAATGAATAAACTAACGATCATGATGACCACAGAATTGGAGAATCCTGATATTCCCTCTTCGGGTGTGAGTATTCCCGATAATACCAATAGGACGAGGGAAGACAGGGCGACAATATCCGACCGAATCTTACCCCAGACAAAAAAGATAACTGTAAGAAGGATAATTCCAAAAACAATAAGAACGTTTGTGTCCATATATATTTATTGTAGATAGTGCTAAATTAAAAAATGATAACGCAGACCCGATTATTACAACGGAATACAAAGGTAATAAATTTTTCGCACAGGTGATTTATCCTGCCGGGAATAGAACTTCTAATCTTAATCTCTTTTTTCGATTGAAACAGGTATGACCTGAAAATTTATACCTGAAAATTTATTGATTCAAGTATCGTAAATTGCATAGATTTTCAATTTATTAGGTGAAAGTCGAATTATTGAAAGAGAAATAAAAAAATGAGAAAAGTTTTGTAAACCAAAAAATATATAATATATTTGTGATATTAAAATAATATCATTTTAAATAATATTTTTATGGAAACAAAAGAATTAATTTTTAAGGGTTTTAAGTTGAATGGCTTTCTGATGATTTTTGTGATGTTGATCATATTGGCAGGATTGGTGTGGCTTTTTTCCTTGGGTGAGATTTGGAGTATTATTACTGGTATTGGTTTGATAGTAATATGGACTATCCTATTTTTCGGCTATACCAAATTGGAGCCGAATGAGGCGGTAGTGATGATCTTTTTCGGCAAATACAAAGGGGTGTTGAAGGAGAATGGATTCTTTTGGGTGAATCCGTTTATGACAAAGAAAAAGTTGTCCATGCGCGCTAGAAATCTGAATGCGGATCCGATCAAGGTGAACGATCAAGTGGGGAATCCGATACTGATTGGTTTAGTATTGGTATGGAAGCTAAAAAATACTTATAAGGCCATGTTTGAAATCGATGCACAAACGATGGCAGCATCGAAGCCCGGAAAAGATGGAGCGATTTCTTATACAGTAAGTAAGCAGATGGATGCTTTTGAGAATTTTGTGGCTATCCAAAGCGATGCCGCATTGCGGCAAGTTGCCGGACAATATGCATACGACAACAATGTGGCGTCAAACAGAGAGCTGACATTGCGGTCGGGTGGAGAGGAGATCAATGAGAATTTATTGCAAGAACTGAATATCCGGTTAGAAATGGCCGGAATTGAAGTAGTAGAAGCACGAATCAATTATTTGGCGTATGCGCCTGAAATTGCAGCAGTGATGCTTCGCCGTCAACAGGCGGAAGCTATTATATCGGCACGTGAGAAGATTGTGGAAGGTGCGGTGACGATGGTGAAGATGGCGTTGGAGAGGATTGAGGATGAGTCTATTGTGGAATTGGATAGTGATAAAAAAGCTGCTATGGTAAGCAATCTGCTTGTAGTGCTTTGTGCTGACGAATCGGCACAACCGGTGTTGAATACAGGGACGTTGTATCAATGAGAATAGGAATAGGGGAATGGAATAAAGGTGTTGATTGGAACCAATAAGCCGGATGATCTGAAAACCGTATTGTTGAAACTCGATAAAATGGAGCGAATGAAAGATGGCTAAAAAAGAGAAAATAACCCGGAATTTTGCATTGCGATTGGATGCGAATACCATGGATGCAATAGAGAAGTGGGCAGCCGATGAATTTCGCAGTGTGAACGGTCAAATACAATGGGTATTGGATCAGGCGCTCAAAAAAAACGGGCGTCTGAAGTGAGACAAGTAGTTATTATTAAGAAAAGATAGGCATGCTATTGAGAAAGCAGGAAAGTGACGTTGTTATTTTATATTTTTCAGGTATTCTTTGTTATAAGCTTCCCCACGGGGCAGAAAATACTGGAAATAGACAGTATCCTTAAGGATAATAAAGAGAAAAATTGCCATGTAATTACCTATACGGATACGGTACACATTCTTGTAAGCTGTCAGTTTCCTACAGTTGTGGATGTCTGATAGAACAGCGGCCTTTTTTACTTGGTTAATTATTTTCGAAACGGTATCTTTTTGGTCAATTGATAATTTTTCTATCGCTTTGATAAAAGCCTTTGAATAACTTACTTTCATCTGTGTGATTTATATTTTCAACGATATTTCAAATGCTTTTGTCTCTTCTTCACTTGCCAGCTCGGGGGGAAAGTGCTTAAGTAGATAGGCATACACATCCTCATCGGTGATTGTTGCTTCTTGTTCTATCAAAGATTCCATATAAGCTTTCAAGCTTTTGCCACTGCTTGCCGCTTTAATGGATAGTATGTTCACCGCTTCTTGTGAAATATCAATCAATTTCCTTTTTTTAAGCTGTTTTATTCTCTTTGTTTCCATTTTGTTCCTATATTTTAGATAGCACAAATATATAACATATATACAATATATACAATAAAAAGATTATAAACCCGCCGACACGGTATAGGCATCGTGGTAAAAGATAAGTGTACGCTTATCTTTTATCGCCTTGTCCATAAATCGCTTCTTTTCTTCCATGGCAACGGCAACGCTGTTGTCATAGCCCGAAAGCCAACTCAATGACAGGTTGAGTGAAGTGGGTACCACATCACCCGGAAAGGCGTAATTTCCTTCTTCCGTATTGAAGAGTACAACGATCTGTCCCGGTGTATGGCCGTCATAGAGTTCCAACCGGATATGTTCATCGAGTTGCATATCTTCCAGCACGAATTGTAACTGTCCAGCATCAAATACCGGTTCTATGTTGTCGGCAAAAAAGGATCCTTTTTCGAAAAGAGAAGGATTGCGGTAATTCTTCCATTGGGCAAGACTCAAATGATAAGTGGCATTGGGGTAGGCGGGTACTACCTTTTTATCGCTATTGAATACTGTACAGCCGCCACAGTGATCGAAATGGAGATGAGTGATGATCACGTCGGTCACCTCTTCCGGGCTATATCCTATTTTTAGGATCTCTGCGGCGATATCCTTCTGGTCGGAAGGTTGAAAGAATTTCAACCTGGAGTCGTGTTTGTTACCGATTCCCGCATCCACCAGAATTTTTCTTTTGTCCGTTTCGATAAAAAGGCAACGGAGTGCCATCACACACATATTATTTTCGTCGACTTTGTATTTTGCCGACCAGTATTTCTTGGGTACGGTGCCAAACATTACACCGCCATCGCCATGAAAATACCCCGATTCAATGATGTGGAACTTGATCATACACGATAAATGTTTCTGCAAAATTAGCTCTTTTTGGTCTATTTCATGCTGCATTGGTCAAAATTGGTTGCATGGCCACTGGATATTGGTTGAAGTAGTATAACTTTCACAAATTAATAGCCGGGAAAATATCTTTTTATTGAGATATAATCCCGGTCTGCTTATAATAGTAGAGTTTATGTAATAGTGAGTTGCTTTCCTATTTCAGAAGTAAAGTTGCAAACCAATGGTGGCCTGATTGGCAACAGGACCTTTATTGTTTCTAAAAAGACTCAACGGTGAATAGGAAATGAAAAATCCCCAATCATTGATCCCTCCCTGTGCCAGCAGGTCCAATGTGACGGGACGAATATTCAATTCGCCGGGGAGTTTTATCTTCTCTTTCTTTCCCCTCTCATTATTCTGCCATATTGCAGACGAAGAAGCGGTTTTAACTTTGGCAACCACACCCGCATTCAGGAAGAGGTGTGAGCTCCGCCCCAGATTCCAATTGCTCTCTATAAGAAAAGGGAAAGTGAGGCAGGTATAGTGAATACGTGAATCCCTGTATTCATAACCGGCTTCGGTGGTGGTGACTACCGATTTGTAATCTTTTACCTCCATGGCTTTGTTGTTCTGCCAGTGGATGGCGTTGAACTGAATTCCCATACCGACAATTCCGGTGAAATTGCTGTTTCCCATGCGCCATGAAGCCTCAATAGGATTCAGGTTGTATTGTAATGAGCGACTGAGGTTGACGATGGATGCCAGCTCACCGTCGAAATCAAGGCCGTGGGGCAGGTTGGAGAACCCAAGACCGAATCCAGCCCAGTGCGAACGGCTGGGGCGACGCTTATTTTTAGGTTTGAAAATATCGGGCACCGATATTTCGAAACTGTTCTCATATATGCGTTCAATGCTTTTCCCATCTGTATAGATACCTTCATATATCTTCCGGCTCTCAAAAGTATCACCTTGCTCAACTTGTTGATAGAGTGAGATATTTATCTCGTTATCGTTTTCTGAAATAACTACTTTCCGGTTGTTATAATGAAAAGTGGTGTCGGTTGGAAACGTTGGTGAAGCTGCAATATATATGGCAAGCGACAAAAAAGCGATGATAAATGTAGTTTTCTTCATTGTTTTATCTTTTAATAAATTCAAAATTCAAAATTTCTCTTACGATGATTGTGAATCGATGAACTCAATTTTCAATTCACAACTTAAAGTTCATAACCTCCTCTTTTATTCCTGTTTGATAAACAGCTTATTGATCAATTCCTCGGAATCCTTCCCCCCTTCCATATAAATAAGGGTGGCAGTGGCATCGTCCCCGATTTTGAACAGGATATACCGATTTGTTTGATTTTTCTCTTCAGGTAGTTGGTAATAGCCTGAGGTGATAATACCGTTACTGATGACCTCTTTTATCTGATAGGCCCGTTTTTTGTCCGTTTCGAGACATTCTTGAATTTCATCCAAGATGGCGCGGTCATATTTCAGGGTGATACTTTGGTATTTATCGAGTCGATAGTTGTGGAGCGCATTGCCGGAAAGAACTACCATTGTGGCGCCTTTCCGCTTGCCATATTTTTCGAAAACAGTATGTATCCTCAGGTTTTCCTGGGCTTGTACCGTTACTCCTGAGATTATCAAGAGCAGGAAAAGGATGGAGAGGCGAAAAAATGTTTTTTTATTTTTCATTATAGTGTCGTGTTGATGTTCATATATCTTTAATAGCCATTGCCGGAAAGCTTGCCTGGGTTATTTATTCTAAAATAAACCGAAGCTGATCTTCTATGATGTCACTTTCTGGTTGTATCTTCCCGAAAGATGCTTCGGCGTATTTCCGAACTGTGGCGGGGTCGGTGATCTGTTTGCCATCTACCCACACATAACTCCCCGTGAGAGCCGGTTTCCGGTCGGGGCGGGTCAATAGCAGCACGGCGATCAACAGGGTGGCCGCCACTGCGGCAATGGTGCGTAGATTTCTCAAAGAAAGTAAGCTACGGCGAGCGGGTCGCTTCTCCTCACTTCGAATCTCATTCAATATAGCCAGTGCTGTTGCTTCGTCGTCGAGAAAATGAAATAGGGATGCGTATACTTTCAGCTCTTCGGGTAGATCCTCCTGTGTGAAGGAGCGGCGCAATATCTTTTCTTCTTCGGCAGAGCTCTCCCCGTCGAAATATTTATCTATCAGGTGTTGAATATCTGTTGTCATTTTCTTGCTTGTTGGTTTTGATGATAGATCAGATATAATTGGCGTATCCGCTTGCGTGCCCGGGAGAGGTTATTGCGTACCGCTTCGGCTGCGATACCCATAGCTTCACTGATCTCGCCGGTTTCATATCCCTCTATATCTTTCATTTGTAAAATCCGCTGTTGTAATGGTGGCAGCATCTCAATGATCCGGCGAATGGCATCGCGCTCCTCTTTTTCTTCGAGCAGTGAATCGGGTAGTTGCTCTCCCGCTTCCCAGCCGATCAGTTCCTCTTCATCGCCAAATGGTTTCCGGCTACGGATCTTGTCGATACTCAGATTTTTCACCATCGTCGTGCTGTATGCTTCCAGATTTTTATATTGATCGACCTGATCCCGGAAATGCCAGATCTTCAGGCATACATCTTGCACCACATCTTCCGCATCCTGGACATTTCCTGTGATGCGATGGGCAACTGCGAGTAGCGAAGGACGCAGTGCGACGACTATTTTTTTGTATTCAACAATATCCATACTCTATTAATCTGACGAGAAAGGGTGTCAAAACGTATCATCATACAGGCATTTTTTGTATTTTTGCACAAAATTACGTTATGTGGATAGCCCGACAAAAGAAACAAGAGAATATTGCGGAATATCTGCTCTATATGTGGCAACTGGAAGATATCTTGCGCTCTTATGAACTGGATATCGACAAGGTAGGGCAGGTATTGATTGAACCTCTGTATCATACCGAGGAGGAGAGGAGAGAGGCCCGTGACTGGTATGAGGAATTGATTCTGATGATGAAGCTGGAGGGGGTGCAAAAAGAGGGACACCTACAGATCAACAAGAATCTGATCTTAGATCTTACCGATCTTCACCTGCGTTTGTTGAGAGATCCAAAGGAGTCGGCATATATCGGTCTCTATTATAATACGCTTCCTCATATCGTGGCGTTAAGGGCAAAGTCGGGAGATAAAGATATTTCTGAGATAGAAACCTGCTTCATCGCCCTGTATGGTTATCTGTTGCTGAAATTGCAAAAACGGGAAATCTCCGGTGAAACGGAGGCTGCTGTCGCGCAAATTACAGGATTGTTACGCCTCCTTTCAATAAGATATAGAGCGCTTGATGAGGATTGATTAATAAATGAATACCTAAAGAATATGGCTATATTTACGGGAATGACCAAGCATCTGGGAGGAAGTGAAAAAGAAAGTTCCAGACAGCAATTTTTTTACGGACTGGTACAGAAAAATGTATTGGTAACGGGAGCCAATGGCCAATTAGGGAGTGAATTGAAAAAAATGACCGATCGGTTGAATCTGCCATTTAAATACCTCTTTACCGATCTGGGTGACCTTGATGTGACGGAGAGGGAACAGGTGGCAGCATTTGTGAGAGATTACAGCATACTCTATATCGTTAATTGTGCTGCCTATACCGCTGTTGACAAGGCGGAGACGGATGCTGAGATGGCCTATCTCATAAATGAGAAAGGGGTGGAGAACATAGCAATCGCAGCAAAACAGGAAGGGGCAAAGGTTATTCATATTTCGACCGATTTTGTGTTCGACGGCCTGTCGGAAACTCCTTACGACGAACATGTCGAACCGAATCCACTTTCGGTTTATGGTCGGTCGAAGCTGAAAGGAGAGCAAGCACTGCAAGTTGTTGGTGGTGAGTGGATGATCATACGTACCTCATGGTTGTATTCTACGTTTGGCGATAATTTTGTGAAGGCGATGATCCAGCTGATGAACGAACGGGATAGCTTGCCTGTTGTGGATGACCAGCGGGGAGCACCGACCTATGCAGCAGATCTGGCTGAAATGATCGTTCATATTCTTCAATATTCGGAGGAAACTGAGTGGAAAAGGGGTATTTACCACTTCTCGAACAGGGGAGAAACTACCCGGTTCGGCTTTGCAGAAGAGATTAAAAGAGTGGCCGGTATCGACCGGTGTAAACTGTTGCCCATTACGACAGAGAAATATGGTGCGGCTGCGCCTCGTCCGGCATATAGCGTGATGGATCTCTCAAAAATATGTAGCGCATTCCATGTCGAAATTCCGAGATGGGAGGAGGCATTGAAAAGATGTGTTGATCTGTTGATTCCGATAAATCGGAATAGATAGTGCCTATAAGAAGAATCAAGAAAAGAGATAACTATCCGGAAGTTAAAATTGAAATTTGAAAATCCTGAAATTTGAATTATTAAATTAATGACAATAAAAGAAGAGATACAACGCCGGCGTACGTTTGCCGTGATCAGCCACCCCGACGCGGGAAAAACCACACTCACAGAAAAACTACTGCTCTTTGGAGGAGCCATTCATGTGGCAGGAGCAGTGAAATCGAATAAAATTAAAAAGACAGCTACATCCGACTGGATGGAGATCGAGAAACAGCGCGGTATATCTGTCGCCACCTCGGTGATGGGTTTTGAATATGACGGCCATAAGATAAATATTCTGGATACCCCCGGTCACCAGGATTTCGCCGAAGATACCTACCGGACACTTACAGCTGTCGACAGCGTAATTGTGGTGGTAGACGTGGCAAAAGGGGTGGAAGCCCAAACGCGTAAACTGATGGAGGTCTGCCGTATGCGACATACGCCAGTGATGATCTTTGTAAACAAACTCGACCGTGAGGGGAGGGATCCTTTCGAGATACTCGACGAACTGGAGGAGGAACTGAAAGTGGATGTCCGCCCGTTAAGCTGGCCGATAGATATGGGGGATCGCTTTAAAGGGGTATATAATCTCTATAAGAACAGCCTTGATCTTTATCAACCCAGCAAGCAGGTGGTGACGGAATCACTGAGGCTCGATATCCAATCGCCGGAACTGGAAAGCCGTATCGGTGACCGGTTGTCAAAGAAGTTACGTGACGATGTGGAGTTGATCACCGAGGTTTATCCTGCTTTTGATAATGAAGAATACCTTGCCGGAAAATTGGCGCCTCTCTTCTTTGGTTCCGCACTGAACAACTTTGGTGTGAAAGAGCTATTGGACTGTTTTGTGGATATTGCACCATCGCCCCGTGAGATAGAGACCGAAGAACGAATAGTGAATCCGTATGAGGAGAGCTTTTCGGGATTCGTCTTCAAGATACATGCCAATATGGATCCCAATCACCGCTCCTGCATTGCTTTTGTGAAAGTTTGTTCCGGAAAGTTCGAACGGAATGTGAATTACAAACATGTCCGTTTTAACCGGATGATGAAATTCTCGTCGCCGACCGCTTTTATGGCACAGAAAAAAGAGATCATGGATGAGGCGTATGCCGGAGATATCGTTGGACTGCCCGATAATGGCAACTTCAAGATAGGAGATACACTTACTGCCGGCGAAGAGTTGCACTTTAAAGGGTTGCCCAGTTTTTCTCCCGAGATGTTCAAATATATCGAGAATGCCGATCCGATGAAATCGAAACAGCTCCAGAAAGGAGTGGAACAGCTGATGGATGAGGGAGTAGCACAACTCTTTATCAATCAGTTTAATGGACGGAAAATTATCGGAACGGTGGGACAACTTCAGTTTGAAGTGATACAATACCGATTACTACATGAATATGGGGCGCAATGCCGCTGGGAACCCATCAACCTCTACAAGGCCTGTTGGATTGAGAGCGACGATGCGACACAACTGGCAGATTTCAAAAAACGAAAATACCAGTATATGGCTTACGACAAAGAAGGTAGGGATGTCTTCCTGGCCGAATCGAACTATATTCTAATGATGGCACAGCAGGATTTTAAAAATATCCGCTTCCATTTCAGTTCTGAGTATTAAGTTACAAGATGGTTGTCAAGAGGAAAGAGGGAAGTAAATTCATTATAAGGGCTTTTCCTCTTCTTTTGCAAGGTAAACCGACATACGTTGTGTGCCACTGATCATGCCTTTTTCATAGAGTTGCTTGTAAACAGCTTCGCTCAAATCGTGGTTTACCTCTCCCAAATCGCCCTTTTTTGCCCATGCCCGGAAGATAAATTCAAGGGAGGTAGGATTAATCTTCGACATCCTAACAAAAGGAGACGGCTCTTTCACAACCTTTGGATGTGCAACTGCAGTTTGAAGCATCAACTTCTTTACCTCCTCCACATCGCAGCCATAATTCACATTGACAGTGATTTCGGTACGAAGTAAACCGTTGAAACTGTTGTTATTGATGATATTGCCAGTGGATAATGGCCCATTGGGTATGTAAATTGTCTTGTTATCACCAGTCCTCAGAATGGTGTGCATAATGCCAATCCGTTCCACTGTACCCTCTAAGTTTTGAGCTTTGATGATATCCCCGCTTTTGAAAGGTTTGCTCAACAAGATCATCACTCCGCCGGCAAAATTGGAAAGGTTATCCTTCATGGCAAGCCCTATCGCCAACCCCACCGTACCGATGATGGCGGCAATGGATACCGTTTTCACCCCTACAGAGTTGATGATGATCATAAAAAGCACAATGTAAAGGAATGTCTGCAATACGCTGCTTATAAATCCTTTCAGGGTGTTGTCAATCGAACTTTTCCGTAATAGCTTTGCTACGAAATTATCGATTTTAGTTATCAGGAAACGTCCAATAACAAAAATAACGATGGCAATCAGTATGTTTACCACAAGATCGATCCCCCATGCGAATAAATTATCCAGCATGTGATCATATCTACCTTCTTTGATCAACTGGCCGAAAGAGGGGTCATTTATGGATCGGGATACAAATATGCTATCCGTGTGAAACGATATCTGAAGCAATGTCATCATTTTTGCTTTTAAACAGCGTAACTTCGTAAAAGTTCAAAAAAACAGCTATTTTTGCAGTTGGTTTAAAAGAAGAAAGAGATACAATTCACTACTTTCCGAAAATCGGAATTGGACGATTTTCTTTTATTGTTCATACAAAATAAAACAGGATGAAGGCTATTATTACGACCCTATTTTTTTTCTTTGTTTGCGGCCTTTCGGCGCAATCCCTTGATTACAAGGGGTGGGTAGATTGTTCCGCCAATCATATAGAAAAAAATAGACTCGATAGTGCTGCCATAGCGCTGCAAAAAGCGATGGCGCTGGAACCGGAAAATGAGAATAATCCTGTTTTACTTCTTAACCTTGGAATATTGCAACGACAAATGAGGCTTTATGACGATGCCTATATTTCATTCACCGCCTCTTTGGGAAATAATCCGATACCCAGTGTGACACTGCATCACAGGGCATCCCTCTTGTGTGATATGGAACGGTTTGCCGAGGCGATGGAGGACTATGACACACTTATCCGTAATTATCCGGAGGATGTGGAGGCGTATTATCGGAGAGGTTTACTTTTCTTGGAAAAGAACGAGAGAGCTAAGGCGGAGGTCGATTTTAAAGCATCAGATGCAATCGATCCGGAAAATATCTATACGAAATTGAGCAAAGCGCTCCTTTATAAGTTGGATGATAACTGGGAGGCAGCTGAGAAGGTGTATACCGGACTGATACAATCCTCCTCTTCAGATGACCCCGGCTTTTATATGAACCGTGCGGAATGTTATGTGAATACCGATCAGATGTTTAGGGCATCGGCCGATTTAAGGGTTGTGGAAGGATCGCAGCGAGATAATCCTTATTTCTATATTCTTCGTGGACGAGTTCGCCTCTCACAATTTGATAAGGTGGCTGCCAAGGGCGATTTTCAAAAAGCTAAAACTTTGGGTTACGAAGCTGACATAGTGGACGATTGGCTGAAAAAAACAGAATGAACGGAAAAATAAAATAATCGTATGAAACGAGCATGATAACTGTTCTCACACAAGAACATGACTAAAAGCGAGTTCCATACGACACCTTTGAATTTTTTCGAAAAGTGAATACAGAGATAAAACTTGTTTTAACTATGTTGAGCGAAGAAAAAATC
>JAAYFR010000198.1 GCA_012728155.1 Bacteroidales bacterium
GATTTTTTCTTCGCTCAACATAGTTAAAACAAGTTTTATCTCTGTATTCACTTTTCGAAAAAATTCAAAGGTGTCGTATGGAACTCGCTTTTAGTCATGTTCTTGTGTGAGAACAGTTATCATGCTCGTTTCATACGATTAAAACTGGTGATTTTTAATTCTATGTTCAACATAGTCAAAACAAGATGTGCCTCTCTATTCACTTATTGAAAAAATTCAAATGTATCGTATGACAATTGACGAAGCGAAATCACCGACTTCCTTTAGAACTATTAACTGGAGGCTGCACACTTTTAGTAGTAATCTAGTGGAAGAATGATTTTGACCTCATCGACTACTTCTTAATTCATGCTCATTTCATAATACTGATTTTTTAAATGTTAATAAATGGCCCGAATTATATTTACTTTATTTCGAATACGCAAATTTATTAACGTAAATAAAATTAATTTATTGAGGTATAAAATATAATTTATGTTATATATTTATTGTATTTCTGTTTGAATCGATCTGATTTAAAAAATAAATTTGTTGGTTGTTGTAAAAAAAGACCATTCCTTGTTTGTTACGAACAGTATATCCAGATTGAAATTGTTTTATTGGAGGGATTCCTTATTCCGTTTAATCTTATCAATCTGAACCTAACGTTTCGGCTTTAAATCCTTTGCTTTGGATGATGGCGATTACTTCGTTGGCGGTAATTCCTGCGGATTGGACAGTCAGGATTTTCTCCCGGTTAGTGGTATCGACATTCCATTCACGGATACCTTTTGCGTTATCTAATCCCGGTTTTACCTTTGCGATGCATCCGCCACAATTGATGTTTGTCTTGAATTGAAGTTCTTTTGTTTCCATATTGTCTTTTATTTTGATGTTGTTTGATAAATGCCATTGTTTGAATTGAGGATCAAAGCCAGTGTCATCAGGATATGCGACAGATAATAGGTCGGCATGATCAGCCAGTTGTACTCCCGGTATCCCGCGAATTCCGAGAAGGCAATGATCGTATCGGAAAAGACGATGCTGGCGATACCGGCAACGAACAGGTATCTTGGCAGTACAGGAAATTGAAGTCCCGTTGCTGCAGCGAGCGAGAGGCACGATATCAGCAGGTAAGCCAGCACCGCCACCATCAATATAGCGCCATCTATATTGGGATAAATCATCACAAAAAATAGGACAAGATATCCGGCCAGCAGCAGGGCCAGCACCCACAGATTGATTTTTCCGTTTTTCAGTGAGAACCAGAGAAATCCGGCATGACCGATGAAAAAGAAAAGGATACCATAGATGAAACGGGCGGGAATGCCATTCCTGTGTCCGAGGAACCAGTCGCCGATGATGGAAAAGAACAGTGCGGCAATGAAAATCCATATCTCTTTTCTTATCCTGACATTGTAGGCAATCAGCAAAACAATCATGCTCGATGCAGCCACACCACTTCTGAAAATAGTGCCGGCTCCATTCAGTGCCAGGATGGCACATATTGCCGGAATGATAATCAATAAGCTCCTGTACTTCTTCATCGTTTCTTGTTGTTTAATTGCTTCTCCGGCCAAAACCGGAATTGTTACATACCAAGGTCTATCGGCAGTTAACGGTTGTTATGAATTGATATTTTTCCATTTCAGTCGCAGGCTGTTGGAGACCACGCTTACGCTACTCAGTGCCATGGCTGCTCCGGCGATCATCGGATTCAACAGGAAGCCGTTGATAGGGTAGAGGATTCCTGCTGCGATGGGGATGCCGATCGTGTTATAGATAAACGCCCAGAAGAGGTTTTGCCTGATGGTGGCCACGGTCTGTTTGGAAAGCCGTATTGCCTGTGGTATCTTGGTGAGGTCGGACGAGATGATGGTCATCTTGGCGACATCCATCGCGATATCACTCCCTTGCCCCATGGCGATGCTTACATCCGAAGTGGCAAGCGCCGTACTGTCGTTGATGCCGTCGCCCACCATCGCTACTATCTTGCCCTGCTGCTGCAGTTCCTTGATAAACTCAGCCTTGTGCTGCGGCAGCACTTCCGCCTTGTAATGATGGATGCCGGTCTGTTGTGCGATGGCTTTTGCCGTGGCTTCATTGTCGCCGGTCAGCATATAGAGTTCGATGCCCATATCCTGCATCTGGCGGATGGCATCTATCGATGTCTCCTTGATCTTGTCGGAAATGGCGATCACCGAAAGTGCCTGCCGGATATCGGCGAACCAGATGACGGTCTTGGCCTGGGTGCCCCATTCCTCAGCATATTGCAATAACTCTTCGGCGATGGTGATATTGTTTTCTGTCAGCAGTTTTTTGTTGCCGGTGAAATAGGTCTCGTCGTTGTAATCGGCTTTGGCACCTTTCCCGGTGATGCTGTCGAATTTTGTCAGTGAAGTGGTGGCGGTCCCTTCCAGATGTTTTACCACCGCTTCCGCCAATGGGTGTTCGGATTGTTTCTCGATGCTGAACAGGATATCTTTGCTGGAATCGTCGTTGTTGAGCCACCGGATATCGGTCACCTGCGGCCTGCCTTCGGTGATGGTGCCGGTCTTGTCCAATACGACAACGTTCACTTTCTTCGCCAGCTCGAGGCTTTCGGCATCTTTAATCAGGATGCCGTTCTCGGCACCTTTCCCCACGCCGACCATGATGGCGGTTGGTGTGGCCAATCCCAATGCGCAGGGGCAGGCGATTACCAGTACCGTGACGGCGGCGAGCAATCCATGTACGATGCCGTTGTCGCCACCCAAGATCACCCAGATGATAAACGTGACGATAGCGATGCCGATCACCACCGGCACAAAGATCCCCGCGATCTTGTCGACCAGTTTCTGGACGGGGGCTTTACTTCCCTGCGCATCCTGCACCATCTTGATGATCTGGGCAAGCATCGTCTCTTTGCCGACTTTCACCGCCCTGAACTGGAAACTTCCTTTCTGGTTGATGGTGCCGGCAAATACTTTTTCCTCTTTCTCCTTTAATACGGGAATGGGTTCGCCGCTCAGCATGCTCTCATCCACATAAGAATTTCCGGAGGTGACGACGCCATCCACGGCGATTTTTTCTCCCGGTTTGACGACGATGATATCGTCCACATTCACTTCTTCGATATTGACCTGCTCTTCGATGCCGAAGCGTCTCACCACCGTGACGGTCTTGGGTTGCAGTCCCATCAGTTTTTTGAGTGCCGTGGATGCGTTGCCTTTGGCTTTCTCTTCGAGCAGTCGACCTAACAGGATAAAAGCGATAATGACGGCGGCTGCTTCGAAATAGACGTGGGCATGCAATCCTCTCTGGAGCCAGAAATCGGGAAACAGCATGTTGAAGAGGCTGAACAGGTAAGCGATGCCGGTACTTAAAGCGACCAGCGTGTCCATATTGGCAGAGCGGTGTCTCGCCTGTTTCCATGCGTTGAGGTAGAAATCCTTCCCCAGCCAGAATACGACGGGGGTAGCGAAAAGCCACATGATCTGGTTGGCATAGGGCATATCCGTGAAAAACATGCCGATAACGACCACCGGCAGGGCCAGTATGATTGCCCAGATGGTTTTCTTTTTGAGTTTTTGGAATTTCTCGGCGTGGATATTCTCCAGGGTTTCCTGTTGAGTGGTTTCATCTTCTACCAGCAGGTCGAAACCGACACCTTGTACCGCTTTCTGCAGTTTTGTGATATCGGTGATGCCGGGCTGGTATTCCACCGTAAGGTTTCCCGTACCGAAATTGACGGACGCACTGACCACTCCCGGTTCATGCTGCACGATAGTTTGTGCGCTGCTGGCGCAAGATGCGCAAGACATGCCCAATACCGGGAAGGTCTGCTTTATTGTTTTTGTATTGACGGTTGCCATCGGTTTTTAATTTTTTTTCGTTACGGCATATCACAGACAAGATCGGTGTCTATCCATCTACATAACGAAATACTACAATTTTTGTTGACAATGCAAAGATGGCAATAAAAAGGAACTATCCTGTTGTAGTTTTATGAGTTTGATTTGTAAAATTTACGGATGGGAGTTGAGATTGTGATTCGTGTTGCGGTTTATTGTACATTCTGTTCGGTTTGGAGAGTCAAGTGAATGGAATAAGACTATAAGTTGTGCTTCGCCCACCTTGTTCATCTTGCCGTAGAATTCCTTTCCGGATTAAATCCTTGATATCCCGGGTTGCGGTATCCTGAGAGCATTTGCCGATTTTTGCCCATTTTGATGATTGCAGTTTCCCTTGAAAATCCCCGTCCAGTAGCCTATTGAGTACCTTTATCTGGCGGTCGTTGAAATTTGTTTTTGCATTCCTGTTCCAGAATTCCGCTTTTTGTAACACGCTTTGTAATGTTTTCTCCGAAGCGAGTAAAGCTCTGTGCAGACAATTCAGAAACCAACCTAACCAGAGAGTGATATCTTTGTCGGAGTTGTGTTGCGTCTTCTCGAGAATATCGTAATATTTTTTCCGCTCCTTGAGAATTTGGGCGGACATACTGTAAAACCGCAGCTTGCTTTCGTCACTCCTTGCAAGTAACATATCAGTGATGGTACGTGCGATGCGTCCGTTTCCGTCGTCAAAAGGATGGATGGTAACGAACCACAGATGAGCGATGGCAGCCTTTAGTACACTGTCTAATTGATTATTTTCCGAATGAAACCATTTCAGGAAACTGACCATCTCCTGTTTCACTTTACCGGCTTCAACAGCCTCGTAATGGACTTTTTCCTTTCCCATAGCGCCTGAGACTATCTGCATTTCTCCCTTTCGGTAAGAGGCTACGTCGATTTTGTACGCACCGCTATAACCTGTAGGGAAAAGGGCAGCGTGCCATCCGAACAGGCGCTCTTCAGTGAGTGGGGTTTCGTATCTTTGCGTAGCATCGAGCATCATTTCCACGATGCCGTCTATATTTCTTGCAGATGGTACAAGCCCTGCTACTTCTATTCCCAAACGACGAGCGATTGAGGAACGGACTTGCGCTTTATTCAGTTTCTCTCCCTCAATTTCAGATGATTTTATGATATCGAGCGTGATGGTATCGAGC
>JAAYFR010000199.1 GCA_012728155.1 Bacteroidales bacterium
CTATTATTGCACCCGCTTTCGCAGAAAATAAAAACTGAAAGAGAGGTCCCATAGCTCAGTTGGTTAGAGCACCTGACTCATAATCAGGGGGTCACAGGATCATGCCCTGTTGGGACCACATTTTAAAAAGAAAATCACCCGTTTATCAATAAGATGAACGGGTGATTTTCTTTGCTTTTACAGAAACAATTGCTCACCCTTGTTTTGTCTAAAACAATCATTACAATGAAATAATTTATTATATATATCATATAGATGTGTATTTTTTGGTGAGAATTTCATTTATGAATGAAATTTATTGTATATTTGACCTAAATATATGGTAAAAAATATGAACTACATAAAAAGGGATAGTTACATAAAGAAGATAATGCCTTATATAGGCAAGCCTATTATCAAAGTGCTGACCGGACAACGCCGTGTCGGCAAAAGTTGTATGATGCGGCAATTATGCGATGAGATTAAAGAAAGGTACAAGGGAGCCAATACAATCTATATTGATTGTGAATTGGAAGAGTTCCGGCATATCAGGACTTCCGCTGATCTTTATGCTTATATAGACAAGCGTTTAGAACCGGGTGATAATAATTGGCTTTTCATAGATGAAGTACAGGAAGTAGATACTTTTCAGGATGCATTGCGTAGTTTACTTGCTGAGCAAAAGTGCGACATCTTTTGTACCGGAAGCAATGCCAATATCTTATCAGGTGAGCTGGCCACTTATTTATCGGGAAGGTATATGGAGTTTGATATTCACTCGCTTAGTTACCGTGAATTCCTACAATTTAATCAACTTGAAAACAGGCAGGAAAGTTTAACGAAATATCTTACTTTTGGGGGTATGCCTTTCCTTGTCAATCTTGAATTAACGAGATCTCAAGTGTTTGAATATCTGAAAAATGTCTATTCAACCATATTGCTGAAAGATGTTGTGGCTAAAGAAAAAATACGAAATATATCTTTCCTTGAAAATCTTGTCATGTATGTGGCGGATAATGTCGGAAGCCTGTTCAGTGCAAACAATATCAGTAAATATTTGAAATCGCAGCGTGTTACTATGAGTCCTCAACTTATTATCAACTACTTGAGAGGGTTGACAAATGCATATATCATCCATAAAGTGCAGCGAGCCGATGTTGGCGGATTAAAAATCTTCGAGATAGGAGAAAAATATTATTTCGAGGATCTTGGACTTCGCAATATGATATGTGGGAGTAATGCTTCTTCTGACATACACAAAATAATGGAAAATGCTGTTTTCTTGTATTTGATTCAAAATGGGTATGAAGTGTTTGTCGGAAGATCAGGAGAGAAAGAAATTGATTTTATGGCCAATAGAAATGGTCAACGCATTTATATCCAAGTTGCACTGACTGCAATGGATAAAAAAACCGGTGAACGGGAGTTTGGCAATCTTATGGAGATAAAGGATAATTATCCCAAGTTTGTGGTTACCCTGAATGATATGATTATTGGCAATGATTATAAAGGGATCATATACTGTAATTTGGCAGATTTTCTTGTCATGGAGATTTGATTTTTTTTGAAGAATCTTTAAAATCGGAGATTTTGTATACCCAGGCGTGTTGAGACGGGTATTCATCAATAGTTAAGAGGGGAGGGACGATGATTAACCGGCCGTTTTGTAATGACGCATCAATATTTTCCTTATATCCCAATAATTCCACTTTTCCTGCCTGCTCCAATCCCGGAATAGTGAGTGGAGTTTGTTGCCATTCCTTGAGGATAAGGTATAGGTTTCCCTCTCTTTGGGTGAAAGCGATCTGTCCACCTTCCGGTTTATTGTTATTTCTCCATGGACGGGAAGAATAGATGGCCTCACCGTTTATCTTGAGCCATTTCCCTATATCGAGCAGCCGCTCCTGCATCACTACCGGTATCATTCCGGTGGCATCGGGACCTACATTCAACAGGAAATTGCCTCCGTTGGAAACCTTATCGATCAGGATATCGATCAACTGCTTCGACGAGAGGTAATGTTCGGATGTCTCAAACCGGCTGTAACCATAGGATGTGCCTATGCCGCGACTCTCTTCCCAGGGATGGTCCGCCTTGTCGCCAATACCTTCACTACTGTGTACCAGATCATATTCGGTGGTGTAATAATCGCCGTGTTTACTGCGTGTCTCCTTACCCCAGCGGTCGTTTGCCACTACCGATTCTTTTACCGGAGACTCATTGTATAGCCATGCCAGGAACTCCTCACTTTTGAGTGTCTTGCTGTCCCAATCCCATTCTCCGTCGGAGAAGATTATTTCAGGTTTGTAGGTGTTTACCAACTCTTTCATTTGCGGGATCATATGCGTGTCGACCCATTTTTCGATAGTAGGCTTCGTGTACAACGGATGCGCCCATTCGAGCAGTGAGTAGTATAGCCCGAAACGCATTCCCGCATCGCGTACAGCGGTTGAGAGCGTGTCGATAATATCCATGTGGGGCCCCATCACCATACTGTTCCAATGGGGAGTCTGGGTGCTTGGCCACAGGCAGAAACCGTCGTGGTGTTTCGATGTCAGTACCACGTATCTGGCTCCCGCCTCCTTGAAAAGATCGGCCCATTCCGCAGGATCAAAATACTCTGCCTTGAACATGGGAGCAAAATCGGCATATTTAAAATTTTCGCCATAGTGCTTATTATGGAAGTCAGTAAACAGTTTGTTGCCGGACAATAGGCGGTTATAATAATGTTCGGCATATTTCTCATATATACCTTTCACTTCATTTACCGGGGCATACGCCGGCACTGAATACAATCCCCAATGGATAAAGATCCCGAATTTGGCATCCGGCCACCAGGAAGGTATTTCGCGCTTGTCGAGCGATTGCCACTCAGCTTTGAACTGGGCCTGTGCGGATGAGAACGTGAATGTGAAGGTTATAAGAATGATTATCAATTTTTTCATTGTACCTATTTAAATAAATATTAGCTATTCTTCAAAGTTATACTCCCCAAAGTTAGTGAATAACTTTTTATTAAAAAAGAGGATATCCATATAATTACGGACATCCTCTTCTCTGTTTATATCTAATTACTGAATAAAATTACATTTCAGTAACGGGTTTGTATTTGGGGACGAGCGATTTCATGATGATCCATCCGAGGAGATAGGCGAAGGCACAGATACAGAAGATGATGAAATAGCCCGACTCAATCCCTTCAAATCCCATAAATTTCATCTGGCGGTTGGCGGTATAATCGAACAGGATACCGGAGCTCTGGTTGATAAGGAACGACCCCAGGCCGCCTGCCATCCCACCGATACCGGTAATGGTAGCTACCGCATATTTGGGGAACATATCGCTCACCGTGGAGAAGATATTGGCCGACCACGACTGGTGCGCTGCTGCCGCGATACCGATAATGACTACCGGAACCCAGACCGATATATATCCCAACGGTTGTGCCAGCAGGATCAGCACAGGGAAGAAGGCGAAGAGGAGCATCGCCCTCATGCGCCCCTGGTAGGGATCCATCTTTCGTTTCTTCATGAAGTAGGCGGGGAAATAACCGGCTGCAAATACGGAGATCATGGAGATGGCATATACCATGAAGACGTGTGGTGCACTTTGTGTGGAGTCCAGCCCATATACCGAACTGAGGTAGGCGGGAATCCAGAAGAGCAGGAACCACCACACCCCGTCGGTAAGGAACTTGCCGATGGCGAACGACCAGGTCTGTCGGTAGCGGAACGCTTTCTTGAAAGAGATCTTTTTCCCCGCATTGTTGTCGGCCGCCGGTGTATCTACTGCGTCCCGCGCGTCATCC
>JAAYFR010000200.1 GCA_012728155.1 Bacteroidales bacterium
CATGAGAAGAGCATGCTTAGTAGGAGTAGTAATGTTAAAATTTTTTTCATACAATTATATATTAATTTGTGAGTTGTGCCATTTACAATCAGAAGTTGGATGAAATCAGTAATAGACCGATACCTCCAATTTTCCTGTTTTCCCTGTGAGGTCGATGGTCTCCTTTTCGGCATCAAAGGCCTTGTGATATTTCCCATTGATCTCCACTTTTTTCATTTTCTTATTTCCCGGCGTTCTAACGCGGAACGACACCTCGGACGCCGAGCCGATTTGCGAGGGCATTGTCAGGCTTATCTGCACGGTTCCCTTATCGATATCGGAAGAAATCCGCCAATCGATATTCCCGAACAGGGTAGGGGCGTTCGCCACATTTATTTTTTTCCCTTGTTCCAGCCATGCCCGCGGGGTGGAGTAGGCAAGGTGTAATTTCTCCGGGGTCCCGTTCTCCCCGTCTGTTTCCACAATCAACATCAACCGGAGCATCAGCAGGAACCAGGTGTTGTTGAAGCTGGAGGGGCTCAGATAGAATGTCCTATAATATTCATCGGGGAATGGTCCTACCGTGTCCCCTTCTCCCGAGATAAAGGTGTTCCGGGTCATTCCGTGTGCCAGTTTGCCATAGAATGAAAGGACAAGCCTGTCCGGATCGTCCATCATGGAGATGAAGCGGCTCAGGTTCAGTCCGTACACGTTATCTACTCCGGTTGTTTTATATCCCGACAGTCCATCCTCTTTATAACACCCCACCTCAACCGGATAGTAATTGAAGCGTACCATCCCGAGTAGAAAGGCGCCATAATTCTTCAGGTATTGATAATATCCTGACAACAAGTCTGTTCCTAATAATCCTGTGGTAGCCACATAAGGGAAGCAGAGATTCCAGTAGGAGCCATATCTTGTGTGGGTGATATTGAGGTAGGGGGCTGGCTTCTCTTTTGTGAACAATTCGGTAGGGATAAATAGGCTGCCGTCGGGTAGGGTGGTAGTGCTGTGTCTCACTCCCTCCGTCAATTGAGATTTAAGCTGTTCGGCAAGGGATAAAAATCTATCGCCGTTTTCGGTGTCCCCCAACGATTTGAAAATATATGCCATATCGCGCATCCCCCGCCATGCCACTGCCTGGTGGTGTAGATAGACCATTTTTTCAGCGATGTCTCCACTAAAAGCTTCCGGGGTGAGAACGCCATTTTCGGAATGGTTCATTTGTGTTTCAAAGTCGTGCAGGAAATCGAGAAATCTTGTCTTATGGTCGTTTATGAATGCTGTGTCGCGCGCGAGATGGTAGTATTGTGCAGAATGAGAAAGGAGTTCTCCCATTTCCCATGTCCGGTAGCGTCTGAACGGGCGGTAGAGCAGGATTTCATGGATGGCTTTTTGTCGTTCTATAAAACCGAACTCTCCCAGCACCCTTGCCGCGTCGTTTCCTTCGGGTTGATACCAGTTTTGGTATAGATTCCCGATACTATATAGATATCCCATATATAGATTTTGGATGAGCAGATTTTTCAGGGCATGGTTTACTCTCTTCTCGGGGATGTCGAAGGTGGCTCCTTTGGCCAACTCTCCATCCCAATACTCTTTTAGTTCTTTCTTTTCGGCGCAGTATAGAGCCGGTGTGATTTCCGTTTCCATACAATCGGAGGGATTTAATAACCGGGCGACATATAGCTCTTTACCGCTGTTACCGATATCCAGATTGTACACAACCCTGTTATTCTCCTCCAACTTCGCTCCCGGAGAAACGATAGCCCTTATCTCTTTCCCCGATTTCAGCAAATTATTCTCCAATACCAACGAGTTGTTATCGGAGAAATGAAACACCACTTTGACGGAGTCGATTGCTGCCTTTTCCCTCGATACTTTTAGTTTGATAAAACTGACCAGTTCGGTAGTCGCGAACAGATAATCGGAAAAGGATTCCTGAAAGTACTCAACTCCGTTTACATCTCTGTATTGATTTTGGAGTATCGGGTAATATCCCTCTTCGAGACATTCCTGCGCGAGGCGTGTTGCGGCGAGTCCGTATCGCTCATTTCCCGATGCGCCGACCAGCACTGTCACCTTATCGCCTGAAGATACTTGGGAGATAATCTGGCTGCCGTCGCCCACATGCAACGCCGCGGGGCCAAATCCCCCACGGTTGAGCGGCCTGCCGAAAGGGATGTAATAGACGCCCGACTCAGGGACGGTTCTCCCCATCAATTTCAATGGCGCCAGAAAATTCTTGATATTTTCATAGGTGGGGCCTTCGGGCAGTGCTAAAAGTTGTTCTCCCCACAGGTCTGTTTTTGACCTGAGCGCCTCGTTGACCTGTTGCTCATATTCTTCGGCATGTTTTTTCTTACCTTGTAACAATAAATTATGAGGAGGTTCGGCTGGCGCATGTGTCACCTTCATCCCGGTACAACTGTCTGTCGGGCTCGTCCATATTTCCTGTATTGTATTTCTTGCTTGCAGATAGAATCCCCCTTGCGCCAGTAATAGACACAATAATAATTTATATATCTGTTTTGCAACCATTGTCTTATTGGGAGAAATTTAATCTGTGGTTACTTTAACCAGATTGATCTCATTGATGTTTCTGGTTTGCTCTTTGTCGATCGTATAAGTAATGGCGGCTGGTGCGACTCCGGTATAAATTCCATTCATAAAAGTGCAATTGGCTATCGGCGCTTCAACCAAAATCAGGGATTTTCCGTCGCCCATCAGATTCATTGCATGGATATGATGAATTTTCTCCTTTCCGGAGGGATCTCCATAACCTTTGCCCCCTACCAACAAGGTATAAGGAGTTCCCCCGTAGGGAGGGGGTGTGTCCG
>JAAYFR010000201.1 GCA_012728155.1 Bacteroidales bacterium
CAATTCCGGCTCATTGCAAAAGGCGAAATAGATCACTCTTGCTTCATCTTTTCCCATTTCCTGCTTAAAAAGCTCAAAATAGGCAGGATCAATCGGCAAATATTTCGGTTTCATATCTTTTTTAGATTTAAGAACCAAGAATATAGAGACAATACCGTTACATCATAACATTCAGAGATTGATATATGGCTTGTTTTATTCTTCGCTCTTCTGTTCTTACAAAACAAACTCCTTTTACATTAGGTTCATTATGGCGAAGTGCGAATAGCAATTTTTCAAAGAGCTTATCGGGAATAAAATCAAAAATTTTATAAAATCGACTGATTGGCAAAATGTTTATTACTACCTTTACACACCATTTTGTTCTGTTCTTTCGAGTCACCGCTGAACTTCCCATTTTTGTTTAAATTTAATGTATATGAAATCTAGCAAACTAATTTTTAAATTGGCGCTGTTACTGATAATTTCACTCAGCAGTTGCCCAATAATCAAAGGAGAGAAGTTGGTGAGTGTACAGGGAGTAAGTATCCGTGCATTTAATGTGCTACCTGAAAATAGTGCGACGATGAACAAGATCAACCTTCAGAAAGCAATTGATTGGGCTTCGGAGAGAGGGGCTGCGCTTTTTGTAGAACCCTCGGAGACCCCCTATCCGATTGAAGGAGGTCTGATCCAGAAAAAGAATGTCTCACTGATTGGTGTCCACGGTCCCACAGCACGGGGTACTGTCCACCCTCATCAGAAACGGAAACCGGTAGGAAGTGTTTTTGGTATCACCGATCGAGACAATGTGTTTATTACGGTAGAATCTGCCACTCAGATTAAAGGTATTCAGTTCTGGTATCCGGAACAAACGGTGGATGATCCCACAAAAATAATTCCCTATCCTGCCACCATACAAACATCAAAAACCAGTGCAACGCAGGGAGTATTTCTGTCGTGCCTCACATTCTACGGTGAATACCTGGCAATGGATTTCAATTGTAATCCTCAACATGTCTGTGAATTAATGACTTTTGAACATTGTTATGGTTTCCCGCTGAGTGGTGAATTCATTCGGATTGATTACTGTTACGATATTCCTCGGCTATTACACTGTCATGTGAATCCGGCAATACAAAGGTTTATAGGCGGTCAATATGCTCCGGCAGTCGTAGATGCCGTTATCGCCAAGAAAACTTTTGCCTATACAATCAATCATACCGACAATGCCCAATTGATTGATATTTTCACCTTTGGAACCTATGGGGGAATCCTCCTTGGTGCGGATACCTATGGTCAATTGACCAACTTCAATCTGGATTGTGTGGCAGTGGGTATTCATAAAAAGGGGAGCAACACATTTAACCGGAACTGGCAGATTGCGCAAGGTTCTATTATTGCCAATACAGGTGAATCGGTAGAGAATATTCATCCCATAATCATCGAAGGTGAAGGACATACCTCTCTTACGAATGTAGAGGCTTTTTCCGGGTCGAATCCCGCTCTTACTACGGTCGGCGAGAATCAATCTTGGGATTTCATGCTCATCAAGGGGGATAAAAAAACAACGGTCTCACTTTTTGGTTGCAGAATGAGGAATTATAGGTCGGACCATCCGTTCACCATCCGAAACAACAATGCAATCATCTACGCTGAGGGATGCATAGATAAAGATGAAAATCGTTTCTCATATTGATTTTTTGTTGGGGTTACGAAGAGAAAGGGTAACTTTCCCAATTTATAGGGATAAAACAGTTTGGAAATATGGGAAATTAAAACTTTTTATTACCTTTGAAATGTAAATAATGTCTAAAACAGGAATTACAATGATATTCAAATTTTTAATACTGTCCGATGAAGTAGCTGACTTCAAAAGAGAAATTAAAATAGATGCAGATGCCACCTTTTTCGATTTTTATAATGCCATTGTAGATTGTACCGGATTCAGCAATAAAGAGATGGCATCGTTTTTCCTTTGTGACAATAAATGGCGCAAGAAACAGGAAATCACTCTGGTGGAGATGGATACCTATTCCGATGAGGATTCATATATTATGGAGGAGTGTCTATTGAGTGATTATCTTGAAGATGAAAAACAAAAATTGATATTTGTGTTCGATTATTTTAATGATCGGGCATTGTTTATTGAGCTGTCGGAACTAATTCCCGGTAAAAATTTAAAATCCCCTCTGTGTACGCTCTCATTGGGCGAAGCACCCGAACAGATCGCCGACATCGAGGAGATGAAAGCAGATACAGCCTTATCAGACATGGGTGAATCATTTTATGGCGACGAGAGTTTTGAATTGGACGAGTTGGATAGGGAGGGATTTGATGGATTAGATGATGCTTCCACAGAGCTGGATGGCAGCGATTTTTATTGAAAATGGAGATCCTTCTTGTGCTGCTGGGCCCTACCGGCGTTGGCAAGACAGAATGGAGCCTGAAGATTGCCGAAGCAATGGGAGCTCCTATTTTATCTGCCGATTCGCGCCAGATATATAAAGGGATGGTGATTGGTACTGCAGCACCTACGGCGGAACAATTGAACCGGGTACCACACTATTGTGTAGGCACACTCTCTCCGGAAGATTACTATAGCGCCAGCGAATATGAACGGGATGCGCTTTTACTGCTGCAAGAACTATACAAGCAATATCCGGTCGTGATAATGTCGGGAGGTTCCATGATGTATATCGATGCGGTCTGTAAAGGGATTGATGATATTCCCACTATCGATGAAACCCTTCGGGAGGAACTGCAGCAGCTCTATAGGAAAGAGGGACTGGATTGCATTCGGCAGCAGTTAAAAATTCTTGATCCTGTTTTTTACAACGAGGTGGATTTGAAAAATCCCAAACGGGTGATCCATGCGCTGGAGGTGTGCCTGATGGCTGGGAAACCCTATTCGTCTCTCCGCACCAACCCCAAGAAAAAACGGCCGTTCCGGATTGTGAAAATCGGTTTTACCCGGGAGCGTGAAGAGCTGTATGAACGAATCAACCGGCGGGTAGATCAAATGATCGAGGGGGGATTGGTAGAGGAGGCAAAGGGTCTCTATCCGCATCGACACCTCAACGCACTCAATACGGTGGGGTATAAGGAACTTTTCGACTATTTCGATGGGGAGTGTAGCCTCGATTTTGCCATAGAAAAAATCAAACAGCACTCCCGCAATTATGCCCGCAAGCAACTTGTCTGGTTTAAGAAGGACAAAGAGACGATATGGATCAATTTGTCAGATGAGGATGAGGATATAATCGAAAGAGTATTACAACTATCCGGTCATTCATGAAAGAGTTGGTTTTTTCTCTCTATCACAAAAACTATCGACATTTTTTTAGGGGATATTGGTTTATTCGAAAAATTATACTACTTTTGCATCGCTTTTCAGCAAAGCATACACTCTTCCTTAGCTCAGTCGGTTAGAGCATCTGACTGTTAATCAGAGGGTCCTTGGTTCAAGTCCAAGAGGAAGAGCAGGAGAACGGGTCGTAAGGCTCGTTTTTTTGTTGTATGCTTGATTCAATTGAAAATTGACGATTGTTTTTTATCATGGTACAGACAGATACTTTATCGAACGGTTTGCGCATCATTCACCGTTCTTTTCCATCCGACATATCCTATTGCGGCATCGCGGTGAATACGGGAACCCGGGATGAATTCCAAGGTGAGCAGGGTATGGCCCATTTTGTGGAGCATATGCTTTTCAAAGGGACGCAAAAACGGAGGGCGCACCATATTGTCAACCGGATGGAGAATGTGGGAGGTGAATTGAATGCCTATACGGCGAAGGAGGAAACATTTATCTATGCCGCATTTCCGGGTGAATATTTATCCCGTACGATGGAGTTGCTGAACGATATTGTTTTTCATTCCCAGTTCCCTTCGCAACAGATCGATCGTGAGCGGGAGGTGATTGTAGATGAGATCCTCTCTTACGACGATTCGCCCTCGGAGTTGATCTATGATGATTTTGAAAACTTGATATTTGCAGGACACGACCTTGGCCATTATATCCTGGGTGATCAGGAGACGTTGCATTCATTCAATCAGGGGAAAATAAAAAATTTCGTTCAACGGCAGTACCGTCCCGATAATATGCTCTGCTTCTCGTTTGGAAAGAGCTCTTTTTCAAAAGTGTTCCGCCTTGCGGAGAAATTTTTCTCATCCGCATCCAACCCGTCGAACGGGGCATTGCCCATCAAACATCGTATGGCTCCGGAGATCCCTCTTCCCACAAAAAAGGAGATCCGAAAAGATACCTCCCAGACACATCTGGTGATGGGATGGCCCACATTCAATATGCACCATCCCGATAAGTATATCTTGTATATGGTCAACCATCTATTGGGTGGGGGAAGCCTGAACAGTCGGCTCAACCTGTCGCTCAGGGAAAAACATGGACTGGTATATCATGTAGAATCGAATTTGACGCTCTATTCCGATACCGGCCTGTTCACCATTTACTTTGCTTGCGACCCTAAGTTTAGGGAGAAATGCCTGCGGTTGATCCACAAAGAGGTAGAGAAGATCATGCAAACCGAATTGACCCCTACCCAGCTAATACGTGCCAAACGGCAATGGAAAGGACAGATGGGAATTGCTGCCGAAAATCATGAGAACAGCGTATTGGGCATGGGGAAGAGCTTTTTGCATTTCGGCCACTACATACCGTTGTATGATCTCTATGCCGAAATCGACCGGATTACATCGCAGGAGATCAGGCGAGTAGCGCAGGATATTTTTTCAACTTCTCCTTTTGAGTTGAGCTATGTGTGATGGAGCTGTCGATTGAATGGTGCAATTCAAGAGTGACTTTTTTCGTTTGAGTTGGGTGGTGATGGTCAAAAAAAGGGCAATCCATGAATTTTAAAGGAGAAAGGCAAAACAATATTCCACAGTTGGATGTTTTATCTATGGCTTTTAAACTATTCCGGAGAGAAACAGTCTGATTGCCATCGAAGAGATGATCTTCAACTTAATGAAATAACAAATAATATTTTAACTAAACGAATGAAATTATGAGTAAAATGAAATTTTCATTGATCGCGGCGATGCTTATCATGGTAATGGCAGCGAGTGCCCAGGTAAACCTTGGAATAAAGGGGGGTGTGAACATGTCCAATTTCCTGGCTGATGAGCTGAATGACAAGGGAATCAAGATTGGTTTCAATGTAGGGTTGTCGGCTGATTTCGATTTTTCTTCGAACAGCGCTCTCCAGACGGGGTTGTTTCTCACTACCAAGGGCGCAAAATATTCGGCTTCATTTGGTAGCGTTTCAGCAGATTATACCGTGAATCCGATCTATTTGCAATTGCCGGTACATTATGCCTATAAAATTGATGTTACTCCCGGAACCCGGATAGTCTTTCATGCAGGTCCCTACGCTGCCTATGGTGTGGCAGGAAAAATGAAGTTAAAAGGTTCGGTCGGTGATTATTCCGGTGAAAAAGATGAAAAACTGTTTGGAGATGATAAATCGTTGAAACCGTTCGATGCCGGCTTAGGCCTCGGTGCAGGTGTTGAATTGGGATCGATAGTGCTTGATCTGGGTTGGGATATGGGATTGGTAAATATCTCCAACGTCTCTAACGGAGATATCAAGAACCAGAATGCCTACCTCTCCGTAGGATATAAATTCTGACCATAGAAAAAAACAGGATCATCATATTATCTATCGGGATGGCTCTCCAAAAGGGTCATCCTTTTTTGTGTGGCGTGCAGTGAGTCGTGTGGACGAAAAACCGCTCTCTCGTTCGTAACTACAGCGTAGATGGGAGTTCCACCGATTTGCACCAAGATTTTTTGTAGTTTC
>JAAYFR010000202.1 GCA_012728155.1 Bacteroidales bacterium
CAAGCATTGAACAAACTTCGGGATACATCTTCTGGGCCTCCTCCTTGGAAGTAAGGGAACGTAACTCTCTCACCTTGTTTCTTGTAGTGCGCGAAACGTATCTGTTCCCCAGACGACGAGCTTTGATTTGTCTGATTCTCTTTTCAGATGATTTATGATTTGCCATTTCTGTTGACGCGTATGTTTATTTTTTAAATATTGTAGCCCATAGGGGAATCGAACCCCTCTTTCAAGAATGAAAATCTTGCGTCCTAACCGATAGACGAATGGGCCCTTTCGGGCGTAAACCCAATTGCTAAAGAGGTTGCTATCTCAATTGCGGGTGCAAATATAGAATGTTTTTCTGAAAATGCAAAACTTTTCATTTAATTTCCTCCATTTTTCTTCTCTCTTTCCATCTACTATCTACTCAAAAAACTGAAAAAGAGAAAAAAACGATTTTAATCCTCTACCGAATTGGTTCGTTCATTTTTTTTTTTTAATTTTGCAGCCCGTAAATAAGGTCTACTGATATGGATCTTTTTGGAGGGAGGTGATGAAGGGGTGGCAATAAACAAATAAAAAGATTCTTTATGGCCGAATCTCACTTTCAATAGCACCTTATTATATAAGAGATAGTAAAGATAAATAGTTTTAATCGTATGGAACAAACATAAGCACCATCTTACCCAAGATGATATTTTTCGCGAGTTCCACATGATACATTTGAAAATAAATAATTGTAATCATATGAAAAGAACATTTCAACCCTCTAACAGAAAGAGAAAAAACAAACATGGATTCCGTTCCAGAATGGCTTCCAAAAACGGGAGGAAAGTACTTGCTGCCCGCCGCTCAAAAGGTAGGGCTAAGCTCTCCGTATCAGACGAATATTAAAGACAATATTTTTTAAAAAACAGGAATAGAATTGACCTATTCCTGTTTTTTATTCGATTCAGGAGATTTATCTCACTTCGCATTTTATCCTCTCTTTTTCCTTACCATGACTCCCGCTTTCATTATTTTTTGTATTTTTGCACCACCTATATGCTTATACGGATATACGCGCGATTGTTATGAGTAAAAAACAGACAAAAAAAACGATCTTCAGCAATAGTATTGTAAAAAATCTGCTGCTGATTATTCTATGCAGCATACTGCTGATTATTCTTGCGCTGCTGCTCCTGAACGTCTATACACGACACGGGCAAAATGTGGTTGTGCCATCGCTGGAAAACCTTCAGTTAAATGAGGCAAATACCATCCTTAGGGCGAAAGGCCTCCATGCCGAGATCGTGGACTCAATATATCAACGCGATGCGCTACCTGGAGCCATTTTAGATCAGAGGCCTAAAGCCGGTAACAGGGTAAAAGAAGGACGTGCCATATATCTGACGATCTTCGCAAATAGTCCTCAAATGGTTGCCGTTCCCGAATTGACCGACTATTCTACCCGTCAAGCATCTGCATTACTCAACTCCATAGGATTTACCCAGCTCACTATCCGGGAAGTTCCGGCAGAATATTCCGGTTTGGTAGTAGCTGTGGAATATAGAGGGAAAAAACTGGTATCGGACGAGAAGATACCTGCCGGTTCCCCCCTCACTCTCATTGTCACCAGCAATTCATTAGAAGAGAATATTGTGCCCCCGGAAGGAGAAATAAACAATCACAATATGCAAGCGAATGGTGATGGAGCTATAGACGATTCATTTTTCTAATTAATTGTTTGTGACGCAGCAAGATTTGGAAGATATTGATTTTTTGATTGATGACGACGAGATCGTAGAAGGATCTCAGAACGAAAATCATAAATTCGAACATTATCGGTTTGTAGCAGATAAAGGACAGAGTATGCTACGAATCGATAAGTTTTTATCCGTCAGGATAGAGGGTATCTCCAGAAACCGTATCCAGCAAGCAGCAGAGGCTGATTGCATCTTGGTAAACGGACAACCGGTCAAATCGAACTACAAGGTGAAACCGCTCGATATGATCTCTATCGTGATGGATCGTCCGAGACGCGAACTGGAGATCATCCCTGAGGATATTCCCCTTGATATTGCCTATGAAGATGACACCTTGATGGTGATCAATAAGCCAGCCGGAATGGTGGTACATCCCGGCCACGGGAACTACTCCGGTACGCTTGTCAATGCGGTGGCATACCATCTACACCGGGATGAGATCGAAGAGATGGATGATCCAAGATTGGGACTCGTGCACAGGATCGACAAGGGGACTTCAGGGCTGCTGCTCATAGCCAAGAGTGAAGCGGCCAAGACAAACCTCTCCGGACAATTTTTCCGTAAAGAGACAAAGAGAATGTATGTCGCCTTAGTTTGGGGAAACCTCAAAGAAGAGCATGGAACGATAGAAGGGAATATAGGACGCGACCCGAACGACCGTATGCGCATGCGGGTCTTTTCCGACGAAGAGCATGGTAAGCCTGCCGTCACCCATTATAGCGTATTGGAACGGTTTGGCTATGTGACATTGGTACAATGTAGGCTGGAGACAGGACGCACACACCAGATTCGTGCCCATATGAAACATATAGGGCATCCGTTGTTCAACGATGAACGCTATGGCGGCAACGAAATCCTTCGTGGCACCCATTTTGCAAAATACAAACAATTTGTCTTTAACTGTTTCACCCTCTGTCCCCGCCAATGCCTGCATGCGCAAACATTAGGGTTTGTACATCCTTCCACAGGAGAAGAGTTCCTCTTTGAAAGTGAAATCCCGGAAGATATGCAATCGGTTATCGATAAATGGAGAGCCTACAGTAGTGTAGGGAAATAGTGATGATTTAATGGTTTTACGATGAAAAAAAATATAGCCGTCATATGGGGAGGTTACTCTTCGGAAATAGTGATATCCGAAAAGAGTGCTGCCAGTATTCACTCCTTTATCGACAAGGAGAAATACAATGTGTACAAGGTTAGGATAGATCGCACATCATGGGAGGTGGAAGATCGGGACTCTTTTTATCCGGTCGACAAGAATAATTTCAGTTTTCACAACGGTGAAGCGCAATCTATCACCTTTGATTTCGCCTATATCACTATCCATGGCACCCCGGGTGAAGATGGAACGCTTCAAGGCTATCTCGATATGCTGGGGATTCCCTACTCCAATTGTGGGGTATTGTCATCAGCACTGACATTCAACAAATATGTCTGCAATAATTTCTTGAAAAATTTCGGGATAGAGGTGGCCGATTCAATATTATTGCGGAAGAATGAATCCTACCTGCCTGACGAAATTATCGCCGGATTGGGATTGCCGCTCTTCGTAAAACCCAATTTGGGGGGTTCCAGTTTTGCCACCACCAAGGTAAAAGAGAGTTCCCAACTGGAGGCTGCCATAGAAGAGGCTTTTCGGGAGGCCCCGGAAGTGATTATCGAGCGTTTCCTGCAAGGGAAAGAGGTGACCTGTGGCTGCTTCGAAGGCAGCAAAGGGATGACGGTACTACCTCTTACGGAAGTGGTCACCACCAATGAGTTCTTCGATTTTGACGCCAAGTACAACGGTCAAGTAGAAGAGATTACTCCTGCTCGTCTCCCGGAAGCAACCACTCAGACCATTCAACAGGAAACTGAAAAAATATACCGACTGATTGGTGCAAAAGGGATTATCCGAGTCGATTATATCTTGGTGGGCGACAACCCACTCCTTCTGGAGGTGAACACCACACCGGGAATGACCGCCACCAGTTTTATCCCCCAACAGGCAAACGTAGCAGGATATTCAATGACCAATATCATCACTGAAATTATTGAAAAAGAACTCAGTCAATTAGAAAAAAATATGTCTTATTAATCCGTAACAATGTTATGACAGAGAATATGAACCAATTTAACGATATCAGCCCCATTCCCGATAGTGAGGTTCCAGCCACCATTGCAAGACTCATCTCCAATAACTACTTCAGGCGAGCAACCGAAGGCTTTGTAGCACCACTTACCTGGGAAGAACTAATCGGCTTAATGAGTAAATGCGAGACCAAGGAAGAATTCCAGCACAACGTTATCTATCCGGTAATGAAACAGCTCATTCATAGGACAACCTCTAATTTGAATGCCGCGGGCTGGGAAAATATTCCCGAAGGGAAAGGAAGCCTCTTTATCTCCAACCATCGCGACATTATTCTGGATGTTGCTTTCCTGAATATACTTTTGATGGATCAAAAGAAAGCCACCACCGAGATAGCTATAGGTGACAACCTGCTTATCTATCCATGGATTGAAGAGGTGGTACGGCTTAATAAAAGTTTTATCGTGAAAAGAGGAGTTTCTGTCCGTCAGATGTTGGATGTCTCTAAGCATCTCTCTGATTATATTCACGACACTGTAAACCGCAGAGGAGAATCAGCATGGATAGCACAACGCGAAGGGAGGGCAAAAGACTCAAATGACAAGACCCAGGCTAGTCTATTGAAAATGTTTACCCTGCATGACAGTAGCGATCCTGTACAATCATTAATCGATTTACACATTGTACCTCTTTCCATATCTTATGAAATCGATCCCTGTGACTTCCTGAAAGCCAAAGAGTTTCAACTTAAGCGTGATGATCCAAGTTATAAAAAAACAAAATCCGATGATATAGAGAATATAATCACCAGCATTTGGGGATTCAAAGGTCGCGTTTCATTTCGTTTTGGCAATTGTATCGACGAGGCCATCCAATCTATCTCTCCCACCCTTGGTAGAAACGAGTTTTTAAAAGAGGCTGCTTCACTTATCGATCGCGAAATTTATCTCAATTATACTTTCTTTCCATTCAATTGGGTGGCATACGATCTGATGACCGGTAGCAACCGGTTCACATCGCACTATACCCAAGAAGATCTGGCTAACTTCAAAGACTATCTACAAAAACAGATTGAAAAAATTAATATTCCCAACAGGGATGACAATTTCCTACGTAAGAAAATAATAGAGATGTACGGTAACACAGTAAAAAATTATCTGAAAGCGAAATATTAACAGGATGAAAGGCTATAAGCGCTCCTTTTGGGTATTTATGTCGGTTTTCCTTTTTTTCTCCTGTGAAAAAGGGCAGGAAAGAATGGAAAATTACCTGGTGGAGTTTGCTACAGTGATAAAAGAGAATTCAAAATACCATTTCAAGCTCGACAACGGCAGAGTGCTTATTCCAGACGAGTCAAAACAATACTCCGGCGAAGGGGGACAGCGCGTCATTCTCAATTACACCCCGCTCGAAGGAGATGCCATCAAAATCAATTCCGTCTCCAATATATTTACCGGCACTATTCAAGAAGATGGTTTTCCACAAAACTATTCAAATGATCCGGTAAAAATACAAAGTGTATGGGTAAGTGGAGAGTGGTTGAACCTGATCATGGAAATTGAATACTTTAATGTGCCACACAAAATCGCACTACTCCGTGATTATTCATCCAGATCAACAGATCTCTACTTCAGCCATTCCTCAAACAATGATCCTCCGGGATATCCCAAAAAAATGTATGCCTCTTTTTTTCTTTCTGATTTACGAGGAGAGACGGAGAACCCTCCCATTCCCTTCCGGCTTTTTATCAATAGCCACTCTGGGATACGCCTCTTCGAACTGGAATTACAATAGCACGCATACTAATTATTTAACCCCAAACCCTAAATTTTTAGGTAATTGATATCTTCATCTGCTTGAGCAGGGTCTTTGTTGATTTGTTCATTTCTGATATCACGAACTCCTCTGGAGCAAATTTGATTTGCTTGACAGATTTGAGATGTTCTATCGCATCGTTTATTGAATACCTGTGGATGAGCATCTGTTTCTTGTTCAGGGGGGTGGTTTTCAGTATCCCGAACAGCTTGTATATGACCTGCATGCTTATGTGGTTGATGAACATCCACCCCTCGAGCGATTCTTCCCTTTGCATGTGGGAGCACGAGGCGCCTATGGTGTTCTTGAAATGGTCGAAATATTGCTCTATCTCTCCCCTGTTCTTGTATTCCACATACAGGTCCCCTGGTACCAGTGGAGTGTTGTGCAAGATAGCGAGCGTCCCCATGGACTGGAGTTTGTCGTTGAATTTCGGTTTTGAGAAACTTTCCGGGAGGGATTGTATCCTTCTCAGGTAATCCGTTTTTTCCTGCTCCCTGAGTTTCCCGTCCAGAAACAAATCCAGCTTCCTTTCACCCAAGGACAGCGTGTCGGCATGGAAGATGAACCTCTTTGAGAAATTGAAATAATTTTCTGACTGCTCCACCTTCTCCAACGCCCCGTAGGGAATCAGCTTGTTGTCCCGCCTGAGCGGGATGATGTACTGCATCGATGACTTCTCGAGCTCGCCGATGTTCGATTCCGAGAAAAATCCCTTGTCGGCGACGAACACGCATTCTTCCATCCCGCTGATTTTTATGGTGTTGTTCATGGCGGACACCTCCCTGATGTTCCCGGGAAGGAGGCGGTAGTAAAGTGGTTCCAGCGAGAGCGCGTCGTACATGTACAGGAGTACGAATTGCGGCTGGAAATTCATGCTTGAGTTGTAACCCTTCTCAGACAGGTCGATGTTGTCCGACTGGAGGACAATGTCCGTGGCGTCCATCAGGACTGTCCGGCGCCTGTTGTCCATAGGGCGCATGAATTCATGGATGGACTGCCGCATCCGGCCAACCTCGAAAAGCATGTCCGACACCTTCTGGTCGTACACCTTCCCCTTCCAACCAAGAAGATCCAGCATGGAGGAACGTTCCAGATCGGTGGGGATGTTTTTTAACGGGGACTTGAAAGCCAGGCGGCAATATGCCATGAAGACGATGAACTCCCAATGCCCCGGGAAATGCTTTTTCAGGGAATCCAGCAACCCGTTGCCTCCCAATTCGTTCAGAAGCCACTTGGCGAACCCGTACTCGAACACCATCACTTGCTTGTCGAGATAGGTGTTCCCGCTTTTCTTTTTCAACTCCGCCTTTTCTGAGGGGATGAACCCTTTCTCCCGGCTGATGCTCCCCAGAATACCGAGCGAGACTTTCCTTGACCGTTTGGTTGTTTTGTCGTAAACGGATTTTACACCGTAAAGGTAATACCGTCCGTTGATCAGTTTCAGTTCTGTCCCGGGTCTCTTGTGTTGCAAGGCCCAATCGGGGTGGTTTGCCGTTGTTTTCATCGATTTTCTTTTATTTTTATTATTACCTAAATAGGTAATACAAAATAACGACAAAAAAACCACACAAACAAATATCCATGCGGTTTTTTTCAATTTTCTATTCCCTATTTATTTAGGGTTTGGGTTTAACCACCAAGACACCTGATCACTATAACGGTGGTATCGGTGTTTCATCTATTACAAAATCTATCGGGAGAAGACATTTCACATGTACATTCACACCATTATTCTCACCCGGTATCCACTTTGGCATAAGACCCAGTACGCGGACAGCTTCATCATTGAGCGCCTTATTTGTTCCTTCCACCACTTCTATATTCGAAATAGAACCATCACTGGCTACAATAAACGAACAGAGGATTCGTCCCTGAATACCTTCCTGTCTGGCCTCACGCGGATAACGGATATTATGCGCGATAAAAGCGGACAAACCCGACTCTCCATAGCTATATTGTGGCATTTTATCCACAATGGTGTAAATCGTGTTATTTTCAATTATCTCTTGATTTGTTTTAGAATAATTACGAACAGGCTGCACAGGACTACCCGATGCCGCTACATTTTGGTTCAATTTAAAATACATGGGCACATAGGTTTCCGAGCGTACGATTTCGCCCTTATGCCTGGCGGGACGCCAAGCCGGCATCGCCTGCAATATACGCAATGCCTCCTCATTCAGCAATGGGTCGGCACGATGAATAATAGTAAAGTTGGAAAGACTGCCATCTTTCTCTACTACAAACGTATAGACTACCAATCCTTGCGCATTGCGTTCTCTCGCATCCTCCGGATACTTCAATGAGGCGGCAATAAAACGGTGCATTTCCGGAGCTCCTCCCGGATATATCGCCATTATATCGGGTTCTTCAAAAACCTTGTCACTTTTAGAAACTGGCGCATCTTGCGCCATCACAACTGATTGTTTCGCTACAAAACTCCCGATAAAGATGGATGCGACAAAAACAAAGAGAAATTTAGATCTATTCATCTGATTATTATGCGCTGAAATATGTCACTTTTTGAATCAGAAGCAAAGGTACAAAAACCATCAGTTTGCACCAAAGAAATATCCGGTTTCCATTCTCAAATACTATCCACTGGCGTAACTGTCACGTTTATCTATTCCTTTAGTTCATTGATTAAGCAATGAATATCGTTCAGGCTGTTCTCAATTTTCAAAGCGTACAAATTGTCACAGATTTCGACTACTCTGGCCAATTTAGAATCTTTTTGAGGAGACCATGTTTCCCCCACTTTCACTTCTCCTTTTTCATCAGTCAAAGCAAAATAATAGGTTGTTCCATCGGTTCCTTCTTCAATTACCTCATACTTTTCTCCATCAGCTCCTTCCTTGAATTTGCGTTCTTTCTCTTTAGTTTGATTTGCCAATAACCTAAATAACTCACCGATTTTTTGGTAGAGCTCCTTATCAATTTCCATTTTACACATAATTACTTTCACTGCCTTTCTACTTCTGGCATACCAATAATTTTCTGAAAGTGTGTTCGAGAGGATAAAATATTTACCATCAATTTTTTCCACGGAAAAAGCATATTCACTCTCAAAAGATGGCATCGAAGTGTACCATGCATACGGATTCTGAGAAAATCCGGTATGAAGCAATGGAAACACCTTGCCGTAATACTCTTTTAATTGACCCTCATAAGAATTAAAATCTCTTGCAGGGATTAAATGGAGACTCTGTCCAACACTTAACAATGCTGTTAAGAGAAAGATGAACATCAATGATACTTTCTTCATCGCCTTCTTTTCTAATAAATGATTGAGTTGTTTCCCGTACACATATTTATACTCATCTA
>JAAYFR010000203.1 GCA_012728155.1 Bacteroidales bacterium
GAACAATATCTACCTATGCTAATGCATCTTTCTCTACTGTACATATTTTGGAATTAAGTTTTTGGGGAGAATTGTTAAATTAAAAATTAAATTATTAAAATCATTTATGATGAAGAATACAATATTTGTCATCTTTATTGGAATCATTTTAGGATTTTCCTCTTGCGACAGCCAGTCGGATATCTATAAAGATTATATTGTTCCCAACGGATTGATATATCCGGGGCCGGCACAGGATCCCATTACATATCCCGGCGATAAGCGTATCAAAATTTCGTGGTTGAGAGGTACCGATCCCAGGGTACAGAAAGCAAGAATATTCTGGAATAATTACACCGATTCGGTTGAGCTGCCTGTGCCTGCAGGCTTGGATACTGTCAGCTATGTAATTGCCCCGATTGCCGAAAACACCTATTCCTTCATGATTCACACCTATGACGATGAAGGCAATGTTTCCATCCCGATTGAAGTGTTGGGCACGGTGTATGGCGATTATTATAAAGGGATGTTGACAAACCGCTTGCTGAAGAGTACCTATTATGATGGACAGGATCTTACGCTGAACTGGGGAACTGCCGAAAGTACCGAAGCAGGCATCCAGGTGAGCTGGACTGACACCAATGGTAACATCCAAAGCATAGAAGTTGACCCATCGGATAGTGAAACACTAATCCCATATTTCAACCTCACCAAACCCCTGACATACAGCACTACCCATAGGCCGGACTCGCTGGCGATCGATCTGTTCCAGGCAATAACGCTCAACAGAATGATTGACCCGGTGATATTAATCCCAAAAACTACTTGGGTTGATAAGCCAATGCCAGGAGATATGGGGATGACTGCCAGTTACCCCTTGAAACATTTATGGGATGGGAACACTACCAACTTCATGCACTCGGATAATCCCATAGTGTTACCCGGCACATTTACTTGGGATTTAGGATTGAATGCGATATTGAGCAGGATGCGGATTTGGCCGCGTAACCATAATGACGACCGTTGGAGCAAAGGGCATCCCAGGATATTTGAAATCTATGGATCGATGGATCCCAATCCGGATGGTAGTCTGGATAGCAGCTGGACATTGTTGGGCAAGTTTGAATGTATTCAACCGTCGGGCAATGGAATAGCCGATCCTTGGGTAGCTCCCACAAATGAAGACATTACTCTTTCTAATAATGGAATTGATTTTGAATTCGTACCGGGTGCTTCAGTCAATCCCGATGCAACGGTAAGGTATATCAGATTCAGAAGTATTGAGCATTTCAATCCTACTCAACCGCCGCGTATCCTGCTTGCTGAAATCAGTATTTGGGGAACGCTGGTACGATAAGAGCATCGCTGCTCAAAATAGACAACCTAACAGGCTTTAAAACCTGTTAGGTTTTTTATTCATAATCCCTGATAAGAGAATCAATTTTTTTGGATTTGAATTCCACTGACTTTTTGAATATTTATATTTTCTCCAATTAAAATGATGAATAAAATCAGCCGAAAAAAAATTTGGTTATATCTACTCTTTATTATTTTCACATTTTCAGAATGTAAAAATGATGACCCGTTTACCGACAATTCAGAGCAAAATGAAGAGAAAAGACCTATCGGCAAGGAACCCGCAACACCGGTATTACGATTCTTGTCCTTCAGCTTCAATCAATCACTAAACCCTCAATTGGCAGAAGATGTTCGTGGAACAATAGTAGACGATAAGATAACCCTATTGTTACCCGAAACAGCGTCGGAGATAGATCTAAACCTGATTCCCTCTTTTATCGGCGAATATAAGAATGTGGAGGTTGCCGGCAAGGTGCAGACATCGGGGGTGACGCCACAAAATTTCATTCAGACGGTCAATTATATCCTCACCAGCGAAAAGGGAACAAAAAAAACCTATGAAGTAACCGTGAAGGTTTTCACGGGAATACCCATCGTAAGGATAGAAACGGAAAACAGACAGGCAATCACCAGTAAAGAAGATTATGTGGAGGGAACCGTCACTATCTCCAAAATATTCCCTTTTATAGAAGGATTTGAAGCGACAATGCGTATTAGGGGGAGAGGAAATGCCACATGGTCTTATGCTAAAAAGCCATATCGAATCAAGTTGGACTCCAAATCAAAGATATTGGGAATGCCTGCTGATAAAGATTGGGTGCTATTGGCCGATTATTGCGATAAATCATTGTTGCGGACTACTTATGCATTTGAGTTATCGAAATTGATGGAATTACCATGGACTCCGCGCGGATATCATGTGGAACTCTTCCTGAACGGCTCATACAACGGCACCTATTTTCTCGGTGAACATGTAAAAGTGGCTTCAAACCGTGTGAATATTGC
>JAAYFR010000021.1 GCA_012728155.1 Bacteroidales bacterium
CCGTTAGATGAAGCGCTTATTAGAATTAAAACAGCAGCTAGAGAAAGTTTAAAACTAGTAGATAAGGTAGAACCATATAAGCCCTCGTTACCATTAGAAGTAAAGCTTGAATTTTGTCTCTCTGACTTCTGTGAAGCTATTGTACAAAGGAATGATGATGCAGAACGGCTTGATGCACGTACAGTCAGAAAGCTTGTACATAGTATATACAGCTATGTAGATATAATGGTTAGATGAAAAAGGTAAAATTTATAATAGGGTCTGGCATAGGATTACTTTTGCTGGCCCTCTTTGTTTACTGGCAAAATAACGATATTGTTATTACTAAATCGAATTATGTAAGTGAAAGGGTCCCTACGGATTTTAATGATTTTGACATTGCTCATATTTCGGACTTACACAATAAAAGCTTTGGCAAAAACCAATCGCTGATATTAAAAAAGCTAAACTCCCTTTCTCCTGATATCATAGTTGTAACCGGGGACCTAGTAGATAGAAGAAAATATGATCTAGCATCGGCTATGGAATTTATTGAAGGCGCAGTCAAAATTGCACCAATATATTATGTTTCGGGGAATCATGAAGCTTGGTCAGGAGAATATTCAACAATTAAAGAAAGACTAGAACACGCCGGAGTTAATATTCTGGGTACATCTGCCAAAAGCATCGACAACGCTGAGGACCGCCACAAGTTTTCTTCCATGCTCGACATGCTGGAAATAGATCAGCCGAGATGGAGGGAACTGACCACGCTCAACGAAATTCACCATTTTGCCGATGAGGTGGGTTTTCCGTTGTTAGTAAGACCTTCCTATGTGCTCTCTGGTGCAGCAATGAACGTCTGTTCCAATAAGAGTGAAATGGAACGTTTCCTGACCCTTGCCACGGAAGTATCAAGCAAGTATCCGGTGGTCGTCTCTGAATTTATTGAAGAATCAAAGGAGATTGAGATGGATGCGGTTGCACAAAATGGAGAGCTGGTTGTATATGCTATCTCTGAACATGTGGAATTTGCGGGAGTACACTCCGGGGATGCCACGATTCTATTCCCTGCTCAGAAGATTTATGTGCAGACCGCCCGGAGAATTAAACAGATCACGCGACAGATAGCCAAAGCATTGAATATTACCGGTCCTTTCAATATTCAGTTCCTGGCAAAAGACAATGATATCAAGGTGATAGAATGTAACCTACGCGCTTCGAGATCGTTCCCGTTTGTTTCCAAAATACTAAAAATAAACTTTATAGAACTCGCTACCAAAGTGATGCTTGATATTCCGGTTGTAAAACCTGAAAAATCAGCATTTGATCTCGATTACGTAGGAATAAAGGCACCGCAGTTCTCCTTTACCCGTCTGCAAAAGGCCGATCCGGTACTGGGTGTGGACATGGCTTCTACGGGAGAAGTAGGCGCCATTGGAAATCATTTCGATGATGCATTGCTCACCTCGATGCTGGCAGTGGGCTATCGCGTCCCAGAAAAAAACATCATGATCTCCTCCGGTGGAACGAAATCGAAAGTAGCCCTGCTCGATGCGTGTCGGCTCTTACAGAAAAATGGATATGCGTTGTACGCCACCGGCGGAACACAAAAGTTTTTGGAAGAAAACGGCGTGAACAGTATCTTTGTGGCATGGCCCGATGATGAAAATGCCACACTGAAAGTAAACGATATGATCGCTGAGAAAAAGTTCGATCTGATTATCAATATTCCCAAGAATCTGACCGAACGTGAACTGACCAATGGCTACCGGATTCGTCGCAGTGCCATCGACTATAATATTCCCTTGATTACCAATGCCCGACTGGCAAGTGCTTTCATCAATGCCTTCTGCAGGATCACGAGTGAGGACATAGAAATCAAGCATTGGAAAGAGTATACAGATTAGCAGATTAACTTATTAGCATCACATCAACGAATTATTATATCAACAAATCAATAATGGATCAATCAATCAAAAAAGTCATTTTACTGGGTTCCGGTGCCTTGAAGATCGGGCAAGCAGGAGAATTTGACTATTCAGGTTCCCAGGCATTGAAAGCAATGCGGGAGGAGGGAATAGAAACGGTGCTTATCAATCCGAACATCGCTACCATTCAAACTTCGGAGGGCGTGGCCGACAAGGTTTACTTCCTACCCATCACACCTTATTTCGTGGAGAAGGTGATTCAGAAAGAACAACCCGACGGCATCCTGCTGGCTTTTGGCGGACAGACAGCGCTGAACTGTGGAACCGAACTCTACCAGAGTGGCACGCTGGAAAAGTATGGTGTACGGGTATTGGGCACTTCTGTGGAGGCCATCATGATCACCGAGGACCGTGACCTGTTCGTGAAGAAACTGAATGAGATTGATGCAAAAACACCACTCTCCCATGCGGTAGAAACGCTCGAAGATGCATTGATAGCGGCACGCGAGATAGGTTTTCCCATTATGGTACGCTCTGCTTATGCACTTGGAGGACAAGGCTCTGGTATTTGTGAAAATGAAACAGAGTTTCTTGAGCTCTGTAAAAGTGCACTTTCTTTTTCGAACCAGATCCTGGTGGAGGAGAGCCTGAAGGGGTGGAAGGAGATTGAGTTTGAGGTGATCCGAGACAGCAACGACCATTGCTCCACGGTGGTGCCGATGGAGAACTTCGATCCACTAGGTATCCATACCGGCGAGAGCATCGTGGTGGCACCCATCATCACGCTCACCAAAGAACAGATCTCCCTGCTGGAGGATATCGCAGGAAGGGTTGTCCGCCACATCGGCATCGTGGGTGAATGCAACATACAATATGCCTTTAATGCGGTCACCAACGATTAC
>JAAYFR010000204.1 GCA_012728155.1 Bacteroidales bacterium
CATTTTTTCAGTCCTGCATTTTTAACATTCTTCTCGGCATTGGCAATCGCTTTGGGTGATATATCGAAGCCCATGATACGGTGGGTGAATTCCCGCGCCTTCGACTCATCATTATAAATGGTGCTGAAAAGATCGCTATCGAAATCACTCCACTTTTCAAAGGCAAAATTAGTACGATGAATTCCCGGGGGAATCCCCAAGGCAATCATGGCCGCTTCAATCAATAAGGTGCCTGAGCCACACATCGGATCAATAAAGTCACACTCCCCTTTCCAGCCTGTTTTCAGAATCATGCCGGCCGCCAACACTTCGTTGAGTGGAGCATCTCCTTGCGCCACACGGTACCCCCGCTTGTGGAGAGACTCTCCCGAACTGTCCAACGACAGGGTACATTTATTATGCGCCACATGGATATGCAACATGATATCGGGATTGGTAACACTTACCGATGGGCGTTTTTCATACTTCTCGTTAAACCAGTCGGCAATCGCATCCTTCACCTTATATGCCACAAATTTGGAATGGGTGAAAATATGCGAGAAGACTACGGCATCGATGGCAAATGTGCTGTCTAATGAAAGGTAGTCATCCCAATGGAAACCCTTCACCGCTTCATACACCTCATCGGCGCTCTCCGCCTTGAAATTGTAAATAGGCTTCAGGATGCGCAACGCCGTACGACAATGAACATTGGCTTTATACATCAACGCCTTGTCGCCCGTGAACGACACCATCCGGGTACCCAACTCCACATTGTCCGCTCCCAGGGCGATCAGCTCTTCCGCCAGCACCTCTTCCAGTTCCGCCAACGTTTTGGCAACCATCGTGAATTGTGCCTTATCTCCGGTCACTCCCCCATCATGAGATAGTCCCTTTTTGACAGCCATCTTCTCACCCACTTCACCAATGCCTTCGTTTTCAATCATCCGTTCTCCTTATTAATCTGCCACAAAGATAACACCCGTGAAACGATTTCACCCTATCGAGATGAAAAAAACTTTTAAGAGAGACCTGACTCTTCAGGAGATGATTATAAAAACGCCAACTCAGTCAATCACAAATAACGAAAAATCAAATGGAGTTGACTGACGGGAAGTGAAGTTTCATCAGCGGTCTGCCTAAAAAAATCAAACAATCATTTCCAAAGAAATGATTGTTTGATTCATTGAGTCTATTGATTTTCTATCCGGATTTAGCGCGATGTCCAACCATCTGCCTATAGTCCAGATAGAGCTGTTTCTAATTTCATCTGGTTACAGCTCCCATAGCGGTCTTTCCTTCGCGTGAGTTACCAAGTTGGTCTTTCAAAATGATATCATTATCAATTGGAGGAGTGAATGAACTGGCTAAATTTTGCAATAAACTGCTGCTCATCCCATATGTAGCTGCTGGAGAATCCGCTGGTATGGCAAAAGCGCCATTTACCGCAGTCATTGTGCTGGGGTCAAATGTTTGACCGCTAACGGTTGCTCCGGAAGCATCCAATACAGTGCTACCCCTAACAGAAGAGGATAAAGTAGCTGTATTGGCTGTGAAGGAAACTTCAGCAGCAGATTTATTACCTGAAATAATTGAGTTATATATTTTCAAGGTAGTGTTTTCAGTAGTCATAACTGCTCCCAGCGCAGCACCTTTATTGTCATAAATAGTACTACTAATAATATCCGCGACAGTCGGTGCCTTACTTTTGTCGCTATATACACTAATTCCAGCACCTCGTGCGTTGGATTCATTGTTGAAAATTGTGGAGTTTACCACCTGTAAATAGGAGCCTTCCCTTGTGTATATTCCGCCTGAACCTCCTGAAGAATCTTTATTGCCGGAGATAGTGGAGTTATAGACATAGAG
>JAAYFR010000462.1 GCA_012728155.1 Bacteroidales bacterium
ACATGGGAAGCACAATCGCGAAATTGTTCAGGATTCTATTGCTCTCTTTGAAGGTCACTCGTTATGTAACCCGGGAATGCAGGATATACGGCTACGGACACAGCCGCCCGGAGCAAATCCTGCTGCTGGGCGGTCGTGCGCGCCTTGATCCACGGAATTAGCTTGTAAGTCACCAGCGCGGCCAGGAAGCCAATCAACGCCTGGAACAGCGGAGTCAGGTCAATGGCAGGGGCTTCGAAGTTGGCAGCTGTCCCCTCTGCCATGGACACAGAGGCAAGCAGGACCAGCATCAGGGAAACCAGGATCATCAGAATCTTCTTCATGTGGGTTATCCTTTCACTTTTCTGGGAACTCAGGCAGCGCCAGGAGTTCTTCAATTCTCGAGCTAGCAATATGGTTGTATCCCCGGGCTTGGTAGGAGCTGTACATGCTGGCGATGGACTCCTTCATCCCGCTGGGACAGTAGCCATGCTCCAGCTTGAACATGCAATAGGCTCGCTCGATGTTGTCACGCTGCAGGTCAGCAATGCTGTCGTCCATCGTCATCATCCGCGACCCCAGCCCTTCCAGCTTGTCCAGCACAGTCTGGCGGTATTCCTTCTCCGCCTTCAGCGTCTCCTCGATGGCCCGTTGCCGCTGGGCTTTTCGTTCACGGCGCAGCCCCATCAACGGCTTGAGTACGGCCATCCAGCCAATGATGGCGCCAGTAAGCGAAGCACTAATGGCAATCAGGGCTTTGAGATGTTCGGCCATTCACCCTCCTCCATTTCTGCTGGATCGATTACTTTATCCATGCCCCAATACCTCCTCGATCAGACCAAGTGCCTGAAGGAGCTTGTCTTCCTGTTGTGCTGTCAAGCCCGTCGATTGGAGCGGGGAGGAGACTGGATCAGGCACCTCTGGCTGGGGCTCATCCATGGAAAGGAAATCCGACTTCATCCAGCCGGTCTTTCCGCTGGCTGTACATACACTCTGCCATTCACCAGACTTCTCAAACACATCTACCAAGCTGCCAACCTTGACATACTCAAGCACGACCGAGCCCAGGCTCGGTTTTGCCCGGAGATTGACGGTGCTGCCGACAGATGCGACCACGAGAGCTCTCTTCATAACATCCTCCTGTGAAATTGGTATATCTGAACTTGAACCCTCATCTGTGTAATCAACATCTTCGAACTCACCGATCACATCCCAGCTGCGCTCATTGATAGGCGCTGTGCTCACGCCGGGACCATTGCGCACATAGCTCCCGCCGCTCATCTGGGTGGTGCTGTCAAGGATTTCACCGTCAGAGGTTCCCAGCCCAATATGGTTGTAGTCGATCTGGACAGCATCATCCTGGTACCGGTCAGGCAGGTTATAGCCCGCTTCCCCCGGATGAAGGGTCTTCAAGACTGCACAGCCATCGAACAACTGAGACTTACTCGTAAGCGGCCTCAGGTTCTTGATCTCATGCCGAGCCCACCAGTTGGACCCCTGGAGATCATACTTGCCGCCATACCTTTGAATGATGCCGGCAATGGAGCCGATGCAGTCCATCTGGGCATAAGAAAACCGCCCGATTTGCAGGCGGTACTCTTGGACGAGTTGCTTGGCGTTTATCATTTTCTTTCTCCTTCCGAAGGCGCTTCGGTCATGCGCTCCCAAGCCTGTGCATACTCAGTTGGTGAG
>JAAYFR010000205.1 GCA_012728155.1 Bacteroidales bacterium
AGATAACTGTTCTCACACAAGAACATGACTAAAAGCGAGTTCCATACGACATCTTTGAATTTTTTCGAAAAGTGAACACAGAGATAAAACTTGTTTTAACTATGTTGAGCGAAGAAAAAATCTAATGAAATTGAATTTTTTCGAAAAGTGAACACAGAGATAAAACTTGTTTTAACTATGTTGAGCGAAGAAAAAATCTAATGAAATTGAAAATAAATAATTTTTGTCGTATGAAAGTGATCGTTCATATCCCTATTATATTGGAAGATTGGTAATTGTATTTGGAAAAATTACGGCAAAATGTGCGCTGATTTGAGCGATAAAAGCATCTTTTTCAGTAATTGTGTCGGGTTTATAACTATTTCCAACCACACATTTTCCGGTGATCATTTCGTACCATGTGCAAGCTGCGGTGTATCTTCCGTAGGTCAGTTCCAGATGAAAGCCATCCCTGCACAATGTGTCACCCAGACTGCTTGTGCGTGCGTTTTGGATGGCAGTACCGGATGGAATTATTATAGGTATTCCCAGTTCGGCTGTCACTCTTTGAGCCGTCTCCACTATCTGATGATACATCTGTAACTGATCTCTTTCGTAGTTGGCAAATCCGGAATGGCTCGCTTCGTTGGCATAGGCCCATGTCATGTGGAAGAGGAGCTGCATATCGGGGTTGGTGGCATATTGTTTTACATACTCGGTTAACTGAGGTAAATAGGGGAAAAAGGTGTCATAAAGCCCTGAATTTTGGCTCACCTGTTGTAGGCTGATATAATCCCATTCCTCATCTTTTATTCCTTTTTCCAAGGTTGTTTCAGCAAGTACTTCCTTGACGCCGTTGACAATTTTCCGGTAAGAGTAGGCGGGTTTATTTTGTGTGGCATTGTCATAGTGCCGTTGTAAGGATGCTCCGCCAATCGCCAGATTCCCAATGATTAATGTGTCTCCATTGGCTTCAGCTATTTGGTATAAATAGTGCTCCAGAGCGTCATCGGAAAAGCTGTTTCCTATAGCCAGAACCTTGATTTCTTTCGCGTGGATAGCGGTTAACAAGAAAAGAAAGAGAAGAGGGAGTGTAATTTTTTTTGCAGTCATATCTCAATTATTTTAGTTTTGTATATTGTCGTTAAAAAATGGAGGTTCTATTAATGATATTGTAAAGAGATAGATTCTATCTTATTTGTTCACCATTACTATTACTCCATTTGCCACAGCGCGCTCTGAACCATCAGAGGGTGAATTTTTTACATTTCCGTTGATCACCATGCAAGAGGACCCTCCTCCGTCGAGATTGATAGCGGTATAAGCCCCCAGCGCCTTCATAATGGCACCCACCTGCCCGGTTGTAGCTCCTACGGAAAAATTGTTCTGTCGCCCGTCAATGACGATCATATATATTTTTTTTCCATCCTGGGAATATCCTATTGCTGTGCGTGGATGGGCTTCGTTCCATGTATTGACCGGCGATCCGTTTTGTAGTATAGCGCCATTGCCATCAAACCCTACAATATTCAGATATTTGTCAGAAACGCTGTTCCCATTGATTTTTATATCCATCTTGACATTCACTTTATCGCCGATATTGAGTTTGCCGAGGAATGTTTTCGAGCTGTTTCCGGCGGAAGCGTTTCCTACAAGCACTGCACCCTGCCCGTTGAAATCCTTTCCTTTGTACGGGCTGGCTGCGGGAATAGTTGTTGCAATGTCATAATCTATTCCGGTGACGGTAAATTCCATCGCATCGTTTACGCGCCATCCTCCTTTGGGGTGGGTTAGTGACACCATGGTGCTCACGTGGGGCGACCAGACAAAAGCGGAATCGGTAGGGTAAGAATTGGCCAAATTATTGAAAAGGACCAGTTCCCCTGCATTGGCATACCCGTTGACCTCTTTCAGCGGAAATGTTTCATTTCCTGCGGTTACCTGTCCCGAAAAAGAGATGTTACTGCTGTATCCGGGCGTGCCGTCATCACGGATAATAAATCCGGATGCTGATGATGAGAACGGGGTTTGTACTACCATCCCATTACTGATCTCGGCACCGATGGGCCGATTGTTGATGTAGGCGTATCCGGTGTTATTGCCGCTCGACAAAAGAAAAAAATCTCCATTGATCACGGCTATCGGCCTACTGCCCGAAGAGGTGTATTCTTTCAGTTTGCGGCTATACATGACAGAAGGGCGTTCCACATTTCCCCAAGTAGCCTGCGAAGCAGGACAAACCTCCAACTTGTTGCCCGGCTGGCTGATATCCACCTCCAACGAGTTTACTACCAATCCTTTTCCTAGTGTGCCAAAGCCATTGACAAACTCGGGAATTTTAAACTTGAGCCATTTGACACCCGCTGAAATTTCCTCATAATTCAATGTGTCTGTATTGTAGGTGACCGATCCAATGTTAATCCTGAGGGGAGGTTGTAAGACCGTAACGGGAATATTTGTCTCTATATTTTCCGATTTTACAGTGATGATGGCACTACCGGCTGATTTTCCGGTGATGAAGCCGGAAGCAGTTACGGCGGCAACACCTTCATTGTTGGAACTCCATTTGAATGAAACTCCAGAGGCATTTGACGGTTCGGGTTTTGCCGTTATCTGCCATCCTTGCCCTACCACAAGGGTGAGGGTTTCTGGCGATACGGTGATTGCCGTCAGTGGAATGTTGGTGTCGATTACCGTAACCTCGATTTTTTTGTTGATTTTAGTGGTAGTCCGCGCGCTGATGGTTATCTCCGTTATTCCGGCCGATATCGCCTGTATGGTGCCTGTTTGGGAGACAGTGGCTATTTCTGGTCTTTTTGATTCCCAGAGAAAGGGCATTTCATTCTTGTCGGCGTCAGAGGGTATCGGTTCTGCCTTTATCTGTTGAGAATTGCCTATCGCCAAACTCACTTTCTCCGATGTCACACTAATTGCTGTTAATGCTTTTCCCTGTTCGTTCTCCTCTTTGCAACCGAATAGGGTTAGCAAAGCAAGAAGAATTAAAAATAAATTGTCGCTCTTCATCCTGTTTGGTTTCTAAAAATAAATCTACTCAGATAAGTCGTTTTCTTTAAAATATACCCTCTCCACCATATCCTGTAAGATGGGTAAAATTAAAAAATGGGGTTTTCAGAGGAGCCCCATGAACTATTCGAGTGTAAAGTTAGAAAACTTTATTTGAAATCCAAAACCGACAAATAACTGACGGCAGAATAATTGAGAACTCTGCCTCTGTCAAAATTGGTATTGATTAATTTCACTTTAAATTCATAATCTCCCGATCCTACTTCGAAAACGACTCGGCCCGTTTCGTTTCTTAAGAATTTTATTCCTTGGGTGGCCGATACCTTTTTTCCGCTTTCTGTTATTTGTTTTTTGTCTTTTGCCGGGATGGATATGACAGCCTTACTGTTTGCCGGAACGGTAATGTTCCATTCAAAAGAGTCTTCGCTCTTTTTCCAGGCACTTTTTATCAATCCATGTGTGGAATGGTAGGAGGCTGTAACATAGGTCAGTCCATCCACATCATATGGATGCATCTCTATTTTCTTAAATCCGCAATTTCCCGGAGCATTTTGAATGGCTCCCAGATATTCGTAAAACCAGACAATAAGATCACCCAGCAACATGACGTGGTTTTGAGAGTTCATAGTCGGATCGCCGGTGTCACCGTTCCACAGCTCCCAAATAGTGGTTGCCCCTCTTTCAATCATATATCCCCAGCTTGGATAATCACGGTTGGTCGCTATCTGGAAAGCAAGATCGCTCCGTCCATATTCCGATAATCCGCGCATCAACCATTGGATGCCTACTAACCCGGTACTTACATGCCCGTTGAAATCATGTTGAGTCTTATATACGATATTCTCAAACACTTTCTCTTCATACCCTTCGGGTACCAAATTGAAGCATAATGATACCAGATTGGCAGTAACGGTATTGTTACTGTACTGCGCCGTCTCCTTGTTGAAAAAACGGTTATTATACGCATCTTTGACGAGTATTGCCTGATCGGAGAATTGTTTTGATTCATCATTTTTGTCTTGTAGTTGGGCAAATTTCTCCAATAAACGTAACATGTGATAATAGAATGATGTTCCTAATAGAGTACCATCGGTTTTACGTGCCGGATCGGCGGAGTGAATCATTTCCGGTGATTCGGGGGGCATGCACCAATCGCCGTAGAGGTCGCGTGGCATGATATAATCCTCCATGAAATTATCGGCCATGAATTTCATCCATTTTTTCATGGATTCGTAATGCTTGACAATGGGTCTGGCATCCCCGTATTGATTATATAGCATGTCGGCAATGATGAGATAGGCTGCCGGCCAGGTCATGTTGTCATTGTAATTCTTCCAATAGGCAGGCGCCACGTCGGGGATACTTCCGTTTTCTAATTGCGACTCCTCTATGTCGTCGAGCCATTTTGCATAAAGATTGTGGTTGTTGAAGACAAAACTCTCTCCCAACGATCCTGTCGCCCTGTCTCCCAACCAGGCCATTCGTTCATCGCGTTGAGGGCAGTCCGTGGGCATACCCCTATAGTTTCCGCGAATGCCCCAGTAGGCGTTTTTGTATATTTGATTGATCAGGTTATCTGACGTCTCGAAATGTCCGGTTGTTTCCATCTCGTCGTAGATCACCTTGCCTTCGAAATCATCTATGGTAGGAATACCGGGGTATCCCGTAATTTCCACATACCTGAATCCATGATAGACGAAGGAGGGCTCCCAGTATTCTTCCCCTTCTCCTTTTAGCGTGTATATGTCGGTAACCAGGGCGTTCCTGATATTCGCCATATACAATGTTCCATCCTCGTTCAGCACCTCTGCGAAGCGTAACTTTACCTTCTCTCCCGCTTTTCCTTTCACTTTCATACTGAGCCAACCCACCATGTTTTGCCCCATATCCAGTATGTACATCCCCGGTTTTGGTTCTGTGACGGTTTCGGGGGACAAGGTTTCCATAATTTTTATGTTGGCATTGAGCTGTGCCTGAAGTGTGCCTTTGGGAGCCTCTACCAATTCTGCCGGCATCCAACGTGTGTCATTGAATCCGGGATTATCCCAGCCCGGCATTTCTTTTCGCGCGTCGTATTCTTCTCCGTCGTATTCATTATTGGCCAGTATGGGGC
>JAAYFR010000022.1 GCA_012728155.1 Bacteroidales bacterium
ATGCTCTACGGATCGAACGAAGCGGGTACGATGGCTTACTCCTGCGAATTTTGCGAGCCGGGTGTTTTCCATCTAAACTCAGAGATTCAGGAGTTGGAAATTCTACAGATGGACCGGGATGCTCCTGTTGTAGGCGAAGAGACGGGGAGATTGATTTTTACCGGATACAAGCGGGAGAACGGAAAGACCAAACGCTACGAAATTGGAGATATGGGGCACTGGATCCACCGGGAGTGTGCTTGTGGACGTAAGCAACCGCTCTTTAGGTTAGTGGGGCGTTATGGTGATGTGATCCGAATTGGTGGCACCTTTTTCAACTATCGAAAAATCGAACATATCCTCTCCGAGGGCATCAATTATAGCGGACGGCTGCAAATAATTATTGAGAAGGATATTTACCAGGATATAATGACACTCTGCATGGAAAATGTCGACATTACGGAGGAGGAACTTGTGGCAACCCTTCTTGAGAGCGGATACGATTCGTTTCAGAAAACGATTCCTACTAAGTTGGTTGCTGTCAAGTTGAAAATCCTCAAGCCGAATGAGTTTCTTATCAATGAAATGAGCATGAAATTGAAAGAAGTAATCTACCGCTAAATGTTGGAACGTAATCCCTATTTGATCAATAAGACGTTTAAGTCATATCTGATTGCAACCGTGTTGGCATCAATGGCTTTGTCAATGGGGGTTGTGGTAGATGGTATTATCGTCGGAAACCTCTTGGGATCCAAGGCACTGTCGGCAGTAAACTTGGCTGCACCCTTATCGCAACTCTTCAACGCGATCTATATCATACTGAACGTAGGAGGAGGAATGTTGGTAGCGATGGCCATCGGCAAGCGAAAATTAGAGGATGTCAACCGGATTTTCTCCCTCTCGATGACCTTAAACCTGGTTGTCGGCATACTGATAATGGTTGCAGGAGTACTCTTCTTAGACAATATTGTCAAAATCCTCTGTGCTGATCCTACGCTCCAACCGCTTGTGAGGAATTATGTGCAGGTTATGCTATGGACGGCTCCCATCTACCTGCTTTTGCCGGGCATTTGTGTTTATGTGCGTACAGATAGCGCTCCCAAATTGGCCTCGACAGCGCTTATCATCGCCAATGTACTCAACCTCATTTTAGATATTGTCTTTATCAAATACCTGAATTGGGGAATCCGGGGATCTTCTATCGCAACGAGTGTCGGATTTACTGTAGGTCTGCTTATTGCACTGACTCATTTCTCTAAAAAAGAGCGGCTGGTTCATTTTTCTAAACCCGCCTCTTTTTCTGAGCTTGCCCCCCTGTTGCTTATGGGACTTCCCGTAGCCTTGGGTTCCGTATTGATAATGGTAAAGTTGCTGAGTGTCAATCATATCGTTATTAATGAGTTGGGGACTACCGGTATCACGATATTTGCAGTTTGCTTTAACCTCTTGATGATTTCAAGTATGTTCGTCAGTGGTACGGTGCAGACCATGCAACCTATCGGGGGAATGCTCTATGGAGCCGAAGATTATCGGGGGGTAAATTTGGTAATCAAGGCAGCGGCAAAGACACTTATCGTCTCTCTCTTGTTGCTCTTCTTATCTCTTCAGCTTTTCCCTACGTTTTTTGCACAGCTCTTCGGTATTACCGATCCCGATATCTTGAAGGCGGCTCCTTCAGCAATACGGTTATTTTCATTGTCGATTCCGCTCTTCGGGCTCAACTATCTTTTTATGATCATCTATCAACTGAGCAGAAGAAACAATCTCTCAATCGTGATCTCATCTACACAGGCATTGATGGTGATTCCGGTGATGTTGCTCTTTGCCCTTTTCAATAGCGATGCAATGATCTGGCTCTCATTTGTGGTTGGTGAGTTGTTGGTTTTCGGACTCATCATGATTGTCTCCTCCTCTATTCGAAAGAGAAACAGCAATCTTACGCCGCTCACCCTTATCGAGATGCCCCAAAAAGATAGCGTACTCGATTTTTCACAACAGGGTAGCATCGACGAGATTAAAGATCTGATGCCTACCGTTCATCGATTTCTGGAAGAGAGAGAGATCCCTTTGCGTATGAAAAATGCGATTGAGATGAGTGTGGAAGAGCTGACGCTTAATATTATTCAACATGCTTATGAAGATAAAAAGAGGCATTTTATCGATATCCGTATCCGCATTTTAGAGGATAAGGCGATCCTCTGTATTACCGACGACGGCATACCCTTTGATCCTATTAAATATGATTCGCAAACCGGCATCGGATTGCTGATTGTCAAGAAGATGTGTTCGAAGATCGAATATATTCGCTCGATGAATCAAAATATCGTCACCGCCACTATAAAACAGAACTAAGTTATTGAATTGATATGGAAATCACCTATCCGCAAGCACTCCCCCCTATGTAAAGATCTCTATCGGGATGTAAAAGATGATCATAAATCGTTGGCAATAAGGATTCAGCACATACCGGTTGTCAACATAATCTATCTACGGTAAACGGAAAAGATAACGCTACCGAAGGTCCACTATCTCCACATCGGGATGGTCGTTTTTATCGAACCTGAATGTGGAGTCGCTGAATTGGTGGTTGGTGTTATAACCTGAGATGTCGATCTTATTCTTTGTCCCATCTGCCATGGCGAGAATTACCTGTATGATATGGGCACTCTCTTTGTCGATGGCTGCGGTGATGGATTTGAAATCTTTGTTCTGGCTCACGGGAACCATATCGATCAGGTGGGTACTCCTTCCGTTGATTGTTTTGGAGGCAGGTGTTTTCAACGTAAATCCGTTCTTATAGATACCCAGCAGCGCGAGCGGACTGATGGAGGCTATTTCTGTTGCCGTAGGGGTGCTGATATTTACTTCGTTCACCTCCTTCATCAACACCCACTGAGTCTTTCCGTCGAACCAGATATCCATGGATTCCATCTCCAGCTTGAACTTGTCACCCTTTATTAAGGCTTCGCCCGATTGGGGCAGATAAGCTTCGCCCTCCTGATCAACCAAGGTCGCTTTGAATGATAATCTGATGCCCTCGGAAGTTTCGAAAGTGGTATATGCCTTGTCTAAGAGTGCTTTCGCATCGTTAGAGGTCTGGGCGAATATATTTCCCTGAAGCGAGAGGAGAAAAAATAATAATATGGATGTGATTGTCTTCATTTTGCTGTTTTGCTTTCGTTTGATTGATTGGACTCCAAAAATATGAATTAGTTTATTCTATTTTTGTAACTATGTAATTGCAACTAAAGAGGAGGCCTATAGAGGTTCTATCGGGATCCATAGCTCGAAGTGAGCGTTAAAAGAGTAGCTGTTTGGGCGAAGCGAGTTCTACTCTTTTAGCGAGTGAGCGCCGTAATGGGTCGTAAAATATCGACAATCGAAGGCTTTAGTTGCAATCATACACGTCTCAAGCGGTAAATTACCGCAAAGAGTCCAACAGCTTCTCCAAAGAATATTCGTCGGCAATGAATACTTCCCTCGGTTTGCTGCCCTGCACGGGCCCCACAATTCCTGCGGCTTCGAGTTGATCCATCAACCTTCCGGCACGGTTGTAGCCGATGGAGAACTTGCGCTGTATCAATGAGGTAGATCCCTGTTGGTGCACCACGATAAGGCGGGCAGCCTCCTCAAAAAGAGGATCCTTGTCGCTCAGATCGGTCGCACCGGGACCGGTTTCAATATCGGAAATCACTTCCGGAAGCGGGAAGGCAAAGCCGTATCCCTGCTGCTTCCCGATGTACAGCGAGATATCCTCTACTTCGGGAGTATCCACGAAAGCACACTGTATGCGGATCAGGTTGCTGCCCTGTGAGAAGAGCATGTCACCCCGTCCGATGAGCTGGTTGGCACCGCTCATGTCGAGGATGGTGCGGGAGTCGATCTGCGATGTGACCCTGAATGCCATCCGGGCAGGGAAGTTGGCCTTGATGGTGCCGGTGATGATGTTGGTCGTCGGACGCTGGGTGGCGATTACCATGTGTATCCCTACGGCACGTGCTTTTTGTGCGATACGTGCGATAGGCATCTCTATCTCCTTGCCGGCTGTCATGATCAGATCGCCGAACTCATCAATCACTACCACGATATAGGGCATGTAACGGTGCCCCTTCTCCGGATTCAGCCGGCGTTTGATAAACTTCTCGTTATACTCTTTAATCGTACGGACATGCGCTTTCATCAGCAACTCATAGCGGTCGTCCATCTCCTTGGTGAGCGAGTTCAGCGTCTGGGTTACCTTGGTGATGTCGGTGATGATCGCTTTCTCCTCATCCGGTAATTTGGCAAGGTAATGCTTCTCGATGGAGGAGTAGATGTTGAATTCCACCATCTTGGGATCAATCAGCACCATCTTCATCTCCGAAGGGTGCTTTTTATAGAGCAGGGAGGTGATGATGGCGTTCAGACCGACCGATTTCCCTTGCCCGGTGGCACCCGCCACCAATAAGTGGGGCATCTTGGTGAGGTCGAACATAAAGACCTCGTTGGTGATGGTCTTCCCCAAGGCCACAGGCAGGTCGTAGTTGCATTCCTGAAACTTTTTGGAGCTGATCACCGATTGCATCGAAACAATTTGCGGCTCTTTATTGGGTACCTCAATACCGATAGTCCCCTTTCCGGGCATGGGGGCAATGATGCGGATACCCAACGCGGAGAGGCTGAGGGCGATATCATCTTCTAGATTTCTGATCTTGGAGATACGTACCCCCGCTTGAGGTACAATCTCGTAAAGGGTGATGGTAGGCCCTACGGTCGCTTTGATGGAGGTGATCTCGATGCCGTAATTGCGCAGTGTATGAA
>JAAYFR010000206.1 GCA_012728155.1 Bacteroidales bacterium
CACCCAAATATTCAGGCAGCCGTTGTAATACAGACAATTTCACATTGGATCTTACCGTGATCTTCAGCCTTTCATTCTGTCCGCGTTTAGTGGTCACCAATACCACACCGTTGGCACCCCGTACCCCGTACACGGCGGTGGCGGAGGCATCCTTCAGTATGGAGAACGATTCGATGTCCGCCGGATCGATCTGGCTCAATGTGCTTTCCAGTCCGTCGACCAATACCAAGGCGCCACTGCTGGCACCGAACGTACCGATACCGCGGATCCAGAATTCGGAAATATTTTTTCCCGGTTCACCACTGGTCTGCAATGAGATTACTCCGGGAATACGTCCTCCCATCATATTATTAATGGATGTGGCCGGAGTCTGTATTTCGTTTACATTTACCGAAGTTACAGCACCTACCACGCTTATCTTACGTTGTGTCGTACCCATAGCGGTAATCACGACCTCATCGAGTTCACTGGAGGTTTGCTCCATCGTTATTTTCAGATTGGATTTTGCCTCCTTGACCATGTACTCTATCTTGTCGTATCCCACATAAGAGAAAACCAGGATATCCCCTGAGGATGCCTTTATGGAAAATTTCCCGTCGATATCTGTAATCCATCCTGTTCCCGGACGGTCTTTCAGGAAAATGGTGACGCCAATCAATGCTTCCCCATGTTCATCTTCCACCACACCGTTTAGCGTGAGATTATTGTCTTGTGCATGGAGCATAGCGGTAGAACAGATTACCAGCAATCCACCCAGAATCCATTTCAAAAGCGAATGTTTTGTCATATTCTTATTTTTCATCATTTTTACTGAATCGTTAACTTACGGATCGCACTGTTATAGTAGTCGGTTATATAGAGTGTCCCTTCTTCGTCGATCTTCATACCCCAAAAACGGTCGAACATTGCTATTTCAGGATCGCCGTCGACATATCCATTTTTACGTGGTATACCGGCAATGGTGGAGACGATGCCATCGGTGGAGATACGCCGCACGCAGAAGTTGTCGGTGTCGCCCACGTAGAGGTTGGCATCCTTGTCGAAGCATATCTGACAGGGATTGTTGAATTCTGCCATTTCCTTCGGCCCGTCGGCATGCCCTTTGATACCCGACCCTGCAAATACATCTATTTGATGGGTAATCATGTTCAGAGTATATATCCTGTCCGTCCCCGGGATCGGTCCATCTTTAGGATTCATGGAAGAGGGATTGACAAAATAGAGCATGTGCTTCTCAATCGGGTGGAAAGCCAGATAGACCTGTATTTTTCCGCCCACCACATCCTTGAGGATACCTTTCTTCACCAATGAGGCCACTTTGGTCTTGGGGTTCATCTTGATCAGTTCACCGTCGGTGCTGATAGTATAGAGCATACTGTCGATAGGGCTTACTGCGAAAGAGTATTTACCGAGTATGTTGAAATCTTCGCCTGGTTCTTTGGTGAGGATAATCCTTCTCGGCGTCCATTGCTGTTCGGGATCGAACGCGAAGAAATAGGGCATGTTGTTGATCGGAAAGTAGATCACTTCGCCCTTGGCATCGGTACAGCCCGACATCATCTCACCCTGGGAGGCATTCGAGGAGGGTAAGCTCATCAGTGTCTGTACCGTGTTACGTTCTTCGTTGATCAGGCGGGCACGGATGGGCCACTCACCCACGATGATGTTCTTCTCCTTGTCTATTGCGAGATAGAATGGATTGTAGAAGCGGGCATCCACCAACGTGCCATCCAAGGTTTTCCGCTCTTCGGGAATACCCGACAGGGTGAATACTTGTACCCTCGTTTTGTAGTAAAAGGGTTGGTCGTATTGTAACGAGTCTTCGCCGATCGCCACCGAGATGGTGCAGGTGTCGCCCGGAAGGCGCGGTGCCAACACATAGGCAAGGTCGCCGATTGTCTTGACCACCTTGGCCTGCTTCCTGTTGAAGTAAACTCTCAATTGAGTGTTGTCGTTACCAAAGTTTTTACCTTTGATAATGACTTGCTCGGCCATGCCTCCCGTTTCAGGATAAAATTCCGAAAGTACCACAGGTTTTGTCGGATCATAGGGGTCACCATTGATTCCTTCATCTGTCTCCTTGTCTTTGCACGATATACAAAACACAAGCAGTATCAACATAATCGCTCTGATATGCCGATACCAAATCTTCTTAGTGATTTCAATTTTCATAGGTATGAATGTAAAATGTTCAATTCTCGTTACTTATTATTTTTTATTTAAGTGTTTGATTTTTATTTGTTTACGCAATTTGTTTCATTTCTTTTTTAAGGCTGAAAGTTGTTTCCTGAACGGAATATTGCACTAAGCAATTGCTTAAAAATATTATATTATATAATACAAAATTATTTTGATTATTGACTATGAAGGTATAAAAAATGATATTTTTGATAAGTAAAATGATATTATCGTTTTTATTTTTTTGTTGTGATCACGACTCCGTTTGCCACGGGACGTTGTGGGTTATCGGATGGTTTGTTGACGGTGACACCGTTCACGATCATGGTGGAAGAACCTCCTCCGTCGATGTTTAGTCCGGTATGGGCGCCCAAGGCCTTGAGGATGGCACCTGCCTGACCGGTGGTTACCCCGGCAGAGTAATTGGTTTGACGTCCGTCAATCACAAGGAGATATACTTTTTTCCGGTCTTGCGAATAACCGATAACAGTACGTGGATGTGCTTCACCCCATGTTTCGGATATCACTCCATTTTGCAGCATGGGACGTTCGGTATGTATTCCAATAGCGCTTAATTTCTTGTCGTTGACTGTATTTCCATTAACCTTTACCTCGGTAGTGATCTCTATTTCATCTCCCACTTGTAAGGTGGAGAGAAACTGTTTGGATCCGTTGTCTAACCCGGGAGCCGTGGGGTTACCCACTAAGATGGCACCCTCACCGTTGAACCGTTTGCCACCGTAATCAGGAAGGGTTGATCCTACACCTGCCAGCCGTGTTTCCACATCATATTCGATCGCGGTAACAGTAAATTTCATCGCCTCATTCACCTTCCATCCATTTTTTGGGTAGGAAAGAGATACCATCGTACTGGGATAGGGAGACCATGCCAGCGTAGAGTCGAGAGCTTGTGTTTGATCCTTTCTATAATCGAGAAAAGAGAAGGCCTCATTGCTGAACAATACCAGTTCTCCCGGCTTGGCAGGATGTTTGTGCGGCGTGGTCGGATTTACGACATCCCGGGCAAAACTGTTGATATTTGACAGCGTCATTGTTGTGGCTCCGATTTTCACATTTCCAGAGAAGGAGATGGTGTTGGCAAAATCGGGAAGTTTATCATCTTTGATTATCAATGCTTTATTATGAATGGTAGGAATTATGTCAGTAAAGGGTGTCTCGATAATCTTGCCGTGCTTCACCTCCATGCCATGGGGGCGGCGTCTTTGATATGCGCCATAATTCCCTTCGGTGTTTTTATTCAATACTTCCGGGAGATTGGCATCAAGCACATAAAAGTCACCGTTGGTCATCGCTACCGGCTTACGTCCAGATGCTTCCATCACTGTTGTCTCTTTGTTGAATGCATTGACAGGACTTTCCCGGTTGCTATTATTTGCATTGATCATGGCAGTCCATACCTCGAGCCTATTTTCCGGATAGGTGAGATCTACCTCCACAGAGTGTACTACCAATCCTTTGCCAAAGCTGTTAAACTCGTTGACACACTCCGGTATGGAGAATTTAAAAAAGCTGATTCCTTGATCCTTTATCTGGTAATCGAGCGTGTCCACCGAGTAGCTGGTAGTACCGATCACGATACGTAAAGTATGGATAACGGTGACGGGTATTTCCTTTTTTATATCATTCGATTTTACCGTAATGATGGTCGTTCCTTTTGCTTTTGCGGAGACAACTCCCGCGGAGTTGACAGTGGCAATATTCTCATCAGCCGATTTCCATTCGAAAGAAAATCCTTCGGCATTTGCGGGTTCAGGCTTTGCTGTTACCTTTGTAGATTGTCCAACTTCAATTGAAATGGTTTCAGGAGTTACCGTGATCCCGGTCAAAGGAATACGCTTGTCGACGATGGTAACGGGTATTTTTTTTGTTATGGCGGTACTTTTTTTCGCACTTACGGTTATCTCTGCTGTGCCAGCCGATTCTCCCTTGACCATGCCGGAGCGGGATATTGTGGCAATTTGTGTATTACTGGAACTCCACTCGAAAGGAAGTTCGGCAGGATCCGCATTCTGTGGTACCGGATTGGCTTTGATATACTGGGTTTCACCTATCCCTATCTCAACCTTTTCGGGCGTAATCTCGATTGCTCTCAAGGTAGCCGAGGATTCATCGTCTCCCTTACAACTGACAGTTAAGAAAATCTGTAAACAGATAACTAATAATAGGTTTTTTTCATGTTTTTTCAGCGTTAAATTGTAGTTAGTTATTGACTTGGAAGGTTATCGTTATTGTTTCAACGAATAATTTTTATCTCCTTCGGTGCATCAATTTCGCTTTTTATTTTTCCATCTGCTTGTTTCACATGTTTCACTGTTACAATACCGTACGGAGTAGGGAATGTGCCTTCGGCAAAAGAAAGATCGCCCAGATTGGATTGTACCCGGATTACTTTAGCACCGGGTTCCAAGACCTGGATACCCAGTACGTGTGTTGTCAACCATGCTGTGGGACCGGATGCCCAACCATGGCAAAGACTTGCCCTGAGGCCAACATAACAATGATCTCCCCCGTCGGCGTGGATATTGAATTTCGAGGGTTCGGGCAGTTGGTCGATAGGAGTGGCATTCACGCGGGTGGCGTAGTTGAAGTCTTCCCAGAAGGTGGTGGCACCTAAATCGAGCATTGCTCCCCAGTAGTCAGAGATGATATTCATAGCTTCCTTGTATTTACCGTCCTTGGCCAATGCCTCCAGCATATAATAGCCGTAGAATGTCGCGAAATCATTGGCTCCGTTGTTGAGTATGACTGGAGAAGCCTTGTCGGGGGAAAGTATGCCCGCCAGAGCGAGTAATGAGGCGGCCTGCTTATTGCCATGATCGACCGGACGATGTTTCTTCAATGTTTCGGATGTCTTTGCGCATAGTTTATTGAGTTCCCTGTCATTTAACCATCCGGCAATATCTTTTCCCGCTTCCATGGCCATAAGCATTAGGGACTGGAGTCCGGAATGAATAATACCCTCTTGTTTTGCCGTAGGCCAATCAAGGAAGCGTCCTCCATCAAGATTCTCCTTTCCGTTTTTATCTATTTTTGAAATGATCTGATCTACTAACTGGTTGAGATAGAATTGTTGTGCTTTTAAATAGTCCAGGTCTCCATTATAGAGGTAAAGATCGCGATGGGCAATGATCCACCACAGTGAGTAGGAAGAAATCCCGTTCATCCATCCAGGTAGGGGAGTGGTATCCCTTCCGAAATCAAGACTTTTTTTCACCACTTCCTGATCACCGAATACGGTGTTGATGGTCATGATCTCCGGATGTATGTCGCCCAGCCAGACTAAACGGTCTCTTTTTATTCCGTCCCACAGGTATTCCTGCATATTCAGGTGGACGGTATACGCACCTGTTTCCCATATTCTGTTAAGTCGTTCGTTGTCGCATTTGAATGAACCCAGATAAGGGATATCCCTGTATCGGAAGATTCCTCTTACTGACCGTATCGGTAAATCGACATCCTTGTCCAGGAGATCTATCCGTACGAAGCGGAATCCGGAGTTCCCCACTTCGACAGTTCCCAGCCAAGGTATCTCCAATGTATAATCCCTTAAGGAGTGGTCATTTGTGGCCGAATTCATCCCCGGCACACTGTTGTCTATCGCATTGCTCATCGCCTCGGAAACCGATTCTCCTAAGCGGATACGAACTTTCAGTGCTTTCTTTTCACCCCTTATGGCAGCGGCTATTTCTATTCCTCCATATATTTCCGTTCCGAAATCCAGTAATACGGATG
>JAAYFR010000207.1 GCA_012728155.1 Bacteroidales bacterium
GGGAAGTACAATATCAGTATGATCTCCTGGACAAAGAGCAGATGAACGGACAGGAGGTGAGTCAACAGATCGCCGAGAAGCTCGATATACCGTCCCTTCTAAGGCGCTCTTCCGAAATATGGGACGGAGGATATGCCATCTGTGGATTGATCGGCTGTGGCGATGCTTTCGCCCTGCGTGATCCGTGGGGTATCCGCTCCGCATTCTATTACCACGACGATGAAGTGGCCGTAGTGGCGTCGGAACGTCCGGTTATCCAGACAGCATTCAACCTGAAAAAAGAGGATATACATGAACTTCAACCGGGCGAAGCGCTTATCGTAAAACGTAACGGTACCATCAACCTGAATCAGATACGGGAGAAGAAGAAAAAAATCACCCCCTGCTCTTTCGAACGGATCTATTTTTCACGCGGCTCCGATTATGACATCTACCGGGAACGAAAAAAACTGGGTGAACTCCTGGTCCCCAAAATTATGGATGCGATAAACAGTGATTTCGACAATACGGTATTCTCCTTTATCCCTAACACGGCCGAAGTGGCCTACTTTGGCATGCTACAAGGATTGGAAGACCATTTCAATCACCAGAAAGCACTCACTATCCTCGAAAAGGGCAATATGTTGCGTAAAGAGGAGATCGACACCATCCTCTCAAAGAGAGTCCGCTCGGAAAAGGTGGCCATCAAGGATATCAAACTGCGCACTTTCATCGCACAGGGAAATACAAGAAACGACCTGGCGGCACACGTCTATGATGTGACCTATGGTTCACTCAGAAGAGGAATCGACAGCCTGGTGATCATCGATGACAGCATCGTCCGCGGTACTACATTGAAACAGAGCATTATAAAAATACTGGACAGGCTCGATCCCAAGAAAATCATCATCGTATCCTCCTCCCCACAAATACGCTACCCCGACTGTTACGGCATAGACATGTCGAAAATGAGCGAATTCATCGCCTTCAAAGCCGCCATCGCATTACTGAAAGAACGCGGCATGCAATCTGTGATTGATGAGACCTACAAGAAAGCGGTAGCCCAGCGCCTTATGAAGAAAGAACATATCGTCAATCATGTGAAGGATATCTATGCCGCTTTTACCGATGAGGAGATCTCCGATAAAATCGCACAGATGCTCACTTCCAAAGGGATAAAAGCAGAAGTAAAGATCGTTTTCCAAAGTATTGAAGATCTTCACAAGGCGTGCCCCAATAATGGTGGCGACTGGTACTTTTCAGGCAACTACCCCACTCCCGGCGGGAATCGACTTGTAAACAACGCGTTTATTAATTATATTGAAGGAGGAGAGAACAAACCTCATCAATATTCGTTAAACTTCTCAAACAGTGGAGAATGATTGAACGCATCATTATCATAGAGAATGTGGATCCGGTTGTCTTTTTCGGCATCAACAACAGCAATATCCAGCTGCTCAAGACACTCTATCCCAAGTTGCGCATTGTGGCAAGGGGAAATGTGATCAAGGTGATCGGCGAAGAGGAGGAACTGACCGGCTTCGAAGAGAAGATCCATGAGCTGGAGAAGTTCAGCAACGAGATGAATCTGCTGAGAGAGGAGGATATCCTCGATATTGTGAAAGGTAAGGCACCCGCGGTGGTGAATCTGGACAATCTTATTATCCACGGACTAAACGGAAAGCCTATCCTGGCCCGTACTGCCAATCAGAAAAAGCTGGTGGAAGCATTCAACGAGAATGATATGGTATTTGCCATCGGCCCAGCCGGCTCGGGAAAGACTTATACCGCCATCGCACTGGCAGTGAGGGCACTCAAGACGAAGAAAGTTCGAAAGATCATCCTGAGCCGCCCCGCCGTGGAAGCAGGTGAGAAGCTGGGTTTTCTACCCGGCGATATGAAGGAGAAGATCGACCCATATCTGCAACCGCTCTACGATGCGCTGGAGGATATGATCCCCCCGCTGAAACTGAAAGAGTATATCGAGAATAAAATCATACAGATCGCACCCCTCGCTTTTATGCGGGGACGTACCCTGAATGATGCGGTCATCATCCTGGATGAAGCCCAAAATACCACCAAGCCACAGATAAAAATGTTCCTGACCCGGTTGGGGCTGAATGGCAAAATGATCATCACCGGGGATATCACCCAGATCGACCTGCCCCACTCGCAACAGTCGGGACTGATCCACTCCATGCAGGTGCTGAAAGGGATCAAAGGTATCGCTACAGTAGAATTCAACAAGAAAGATATCGTACGCCATAAGCTGGTACAGAGAATAGTGGAGGCATACGAAACAAGCGAGAAGGCGGAAAAATGGGAAGGTTGAAAAGAGCTTCAGTTTCCAAAGTCAAGAGCCAAGAGCCGAGGCCTCTAAACTTCCTCACTCCCAATTTCTCCACGTCAAACAAATCATCAA
>JAAYFR010000208.1 GCA_012728155.1 Bacteroidales bacterium
CAATCGATTCTCTCTCTACGGTGTTGATGGATGAATATGAAAATGATCCTTTTACCAGCGTGAGGATAATTCCTTTCTACTCACGTAATCAATATTATCTGGTGCAGTATGATCAATTTCGTGACGTGCGCCTTGTCACTACGCCTCCCTCTTCCGTGGGGAAATTCGGCGGAGATACCGACAACTGGATGTGGCCCCGCCATACCGGCGATTTCTCGGTGTTCCGTGTCTATGCCGACAAGAACAACCGTCCCGCTAACTACAGCAACGAGAATGTGCCTTACCAACCTAAATATGTAGTGCCCGTGTCACTCGATGGGGTGACCGATGGTGATTATGCCATGACTGTGGGTTATCCCGGCAGCACACAACGTTACATGTCGTCGTGGGGCATCCGCCAACGGATGGAATCGGAGAACAAACCCCGCATTGAAGTGAGGGGAGCCAAACAGGATATCTGGTGGAACGCGATGACCCAAAACGATACCATCCGCATTAAATATGCCAATAAATATGCCGGCAGTTCCAATTATTGGAAGAATTCCATGGGGATGAACGAGGCGCTTACCAACCTGGAAGTGCTACCCGAAAAAGAGGTGCTGGAAGCAAGATTGAATGAATGGATCAATAGCAATCCTGTTCGTAAGGCCAAGTATGGCAATACCCTCGCTACCCTGGAAGAGGCTTATATGGGATCCGGTGATTTGGCTCTGTATACTTCTTACTTTTTGGAGACATTCAAAAACGGAATCGAGTTGATCCGCTTTGCCAATACCATCCTACAATTCGATAGTGATGGTACCGAAGAGGACAAGCAGGAATTTATCAACGAACGGTTTATAGAGTCGTATAAGAATTATGAACCTGCACTCGACAGGAAGGTACTACCCATATTGATGAAACTCTATGCCGAGCGTGTTCCCGCAGAGTATCACCCTGATATCTACCGGAAAGTGCAGGATGAGTTCGGCGGTGATTATGAACAATATGCCGACTGGTTGTTTGCCAACTCCCGGTTCACATCATTAGCAGAGTTACTGGAATTGCTGAAGACGGCAGATACACAGTCGCTCACAGAAGACCCGGCCATGGAACTGGCGTTGTCGACTGCAGATATGGGTTATGAGTTGTCGGGACAAATGATGCCCTATTATGAAAAAATGCTCAGAGGAGAACGGGAATTTATGGCTGCCCTGATGGAGATGGATGCCGACAGGACTTTCTATCCGGATGCTACCTTCACCCAGCGTATGAGTTACGGGACGGTAGGAGGATACCAACCGCGCGATGCTGTGTGGTATGATTATTACACTACGTCAAAGGGGATATTGGAAAAGCAGAAGCCGGGTGATCCCGAGTTCAATGTGCAGGAGTATATCCTGGATGCCATCCGTTCCGGGGATTTCGGTGGTTATGCCGATCCGGAAGGTGTGCTGAGAGTCAATTTCCTGTCGAATAACGATATCACTGGTGGTAATTCCGGTAGTCCGGTTCTGAACGGGAATGCAGAACTGATCGGACTGGCATTCGATGGAAACTGGGAGTCACTCAGTGGCGATATCCTTTTTGAACCTGAAATGCAACGTATGATCAGCGTGGATATCCGTTACGTATTGTATGTCATCGACAAGGTGATGGGGGCATCGCGTGTGATGGATGAGTTGAAACTGGTGAAAAAGTGCCTGAGTGATTAAGTGCCTGAG
>JAAYFR010000209.1 GCA_012728155.1 Bacteroidales bacterium
CTATTTCGCCTCCTCGGGTGAATCATCGTTCGGCGGATATGATCTATTTGTCACCCGTTACAATTTCACATCGGACTCATACCTCAATCCCAACCAGTCGAATATGCCTTTCAATTCTCCTTTTAATGATTATATGTTGGCGATTGATGAAGAGAAAGGTGTCGGCTGGTTTGCATCCGACCGGTTTCAACCGGACGATTCAGTATGTATATATACCTTTATTCCCAACCCGCAGGTACGGCTACTCGAGAGTGATGACGAAAAACAGATGGCGGACAGAGCCCGGATATCTTCCATTGCCGACACATGGAAAGAAGGCGCAGACTATGGATCACTTCGCTCACTGGCACAACAAAAAACGATTTTGAGACAAGAGACCTCCGGTGATTTCACTTTTGTAATTAACGATCAGGCGACTTACCATACCCTGTCGGATTTCAAAAATGATCACGCCAGATCGATCTTCTCACAGGCGTTAGGCTTTGGGAAGCAATTGGAGGCACTGAATGATGAACTCTCACAAAAAAGAGAACAGTATGCCGAAGGATCAACAACCGATACCCTTGCAGCATCGATCCTCAAACTGGAAAAAGAGAGTGAGTCGCTTTCCCGGGAAATGGAGAGGCTTACAATTCAAGCAAGAAATGAAGAAATACGCAGTCAGTTTAATCAATAGCAACCCTATATGACATTCGATCTGATCATTATCATCGCTGTGATCCTATTGGGAGTTGTGTTTATGCTCATAGAGATCTTCCTGCTTCCGGGGATTAGTATTGCAGGCATTGCCGGTGCCATTTTCCTGATAGGAGGAATAATATATGCCTACATCTTCCAAGGGAGCGTTGTGGGAAATATCACACTTGCAGGAGCGGCACTGTTGCTTGGTGGGAGTTTCTTCTGGCTACTGAAATCAAAGTCGTTACGAAAAATCTCCCTGGACACAAACATAGAAGGAAAGGTGGATACCTCCTATTTGCAGAAAATTGCCGCCGGCGACTCCGGTGTAACCCTTTCCCGGCTAAACCCCATCGGGCAGGTAGTGGTCAACGATGTGGAAGCAGAAGCCAAATCGTTCGATGGAGAGTTTATCGATGAGGATACTGAAATAGAGGTAATAAAAGTGGAAACCTACAATGTGTTGGTAAAAAGGAAAGAGGCCGCTTCACCCGGAGAAGGATAAACAATCATTCAATATAAAACATCTAAAATTAAATAAATTATGGATTTATTATCATTCCCATTGATCATTACGCTTGCTGTAATCATCGTCTTTTTATTGATATTCTTTCATTATGTGCCTTTCTTCCTGTGGATAAATGCACTATCGGCAGGTGTACGTATCTCGCTGGTACAACTTTTCCTGATGCGCTTGCGACGTGTACCACCCCACACCATCGTCTATGCGATGATTGAGGCCCACAAAGCAGGACTCAAGATGGTCACCCGTGACAATCTGGAAGCGCACTATCTGGCCGGTGGACATGTAGAGAAGGTGGTGCACGCTTTGGTGTCCGCCTCCAAAGCAAATATAGACCTCACTTTTCAGATGGCGACAGCCATTGACCTCGCCGGACGTGACGTGTTGGAAGCCGTGAGGATGTCGGTCAACCCGAAAGTGATTGACACACCTCCCGTTTCTGCCGTAGCCATCGACGGTATCCAGTTGATCGCGAAAGCACGTGTGACGGTACGGGCAAATATCAAACGTCTGGTGGGCGGTGCCGGAGAAGAAACTATCCTTGCCCGTGTGGGTGAAGGGATCGTCTCCTCCATCGGTTCGGCAGTATCCCATAAATCGGTACTCGAAAACCCCGATTCAATCTCCAAACTGGTACTGAAAAAAGGATTGGATGCAGGTACTGCTTTTGAAATCCTTTCCATCGATATCGCCGACATCGATATAGGTAAAAATATTGGCGCTGTACTACAAATGGACCAGGCACAAGCCGACAAAAATATCGCACAGGCTCGTGCGGAGGAACGGCGTGCAATGGCTATCGCCCTGGAGCAGGAGATGAAAGCCAAAGCGCAGGAAGCCCGAGCTAAGGTGATTGAAGCCGAAGCCGAAGTACCCATCGCCATGGCCGAAGCATTCCGTAACGGGAATCTCGGTATTATGGACTACTACCGGATGGAAAATATCAAAGCCGATACCGACATGAGGGATTCCATCGCAAAACCGCAAGGTGGCGGAAATAAGAAATAATTTCTATAGAGTACAGATATTATTATGAGAATCATACCTGAATCGGAGCTGATCATCAATTCCGACGGAAGTGCCTTTCATCTTCACATCCTGCCGGAACAACTTTCGGACAAGATCATAATGATGGGAGATCCCGATCGTGTAACAATGACAGCCTCGTTCTTCGATAGTATTGAATGTGATGTGCGTAGCCGTGAATTCCATACTGTTACCGGCACTTACAAGGGCAAGCGGATCACTGCGCTCTCTCACGGCATTGGCACCGACAACATAGATATCGTACTTACCGAGTTAGACGCGTTGGCCAATATCGATTTCAATACGAGGATGGTCAAAGAGGAGTTCAAGCAACTGACTATGGTACGTGTCGGCACAGCGGGAGGTATGCAGCCGTATTGTCCGGTAGGATCGTATGTGGTCTCTGAAAAATCGATCGGCTTCGATGGAGTTATCCACTATTATGCCGGTGCCGAACTGATTCGGGAAAAAGATTTCGAAGAGGCTTTCCGAAGAGAGGTTGGCTGGTCGCCCTACCACTGTTCCCCTTACGTGGTAAGTGCCGATGAGGAGCTTATCGACCGTATTGGCTACGATATGGTCCGTGGCGTCACCATCTCGGCAATTGGTTTTTACGGCCCACAGGGGAGGTATGTACGTCTGCCATTGGCTGACCCCAATCTAAACGCCAAGATTGAGTCGTTCCGTTTCGGAGAATTCTCCATCACCAATTACGAGATGGAGAGTTCTGCCATTGCCGGTCTGGGGAAGATGATGGGACACAAGGCGATGACCGTCTGTGCAATCATTGCCAACCGGGTAGCCTTAAATTCGAACACCAATTATAAAGGCTCCACTGAAGAGTTGATCAAAATAGTATTGGAAAGAATTTAAAATAGAACAAAGAATAAAGAACAAAGACTTTGAGTCAGATGAAAAAACTAATCACATTACTGCTTCTGGTAACCGGTATGGTTGCAGTTGCACAGCAAAACTCTCCTCTCCCTATAGATCCGAAGGTGAGAAATGGAAAACTTGAAAATGGCCTCACTTATTACATCCGGCAAAATAATCTTCCCGAAAAGAGGGCCGATTTCTATATCGCACAGAAGGTGGGTTCCATGCAGGAAGAGGATAGTCAGGCTGGTCTGGCTCACTTTTTAGAGCACATGGCTTTTAACGGGACTACAAATTTCCCTAAAAAGGCTATGTTGGAATACTTACAGGACAATGGCATCAAGTTTGGCACGAACATCAATGCCTATACCTCTTTCGACGAAACGGTATATTATATATCCGACATACCAACCAGCAATCAGAATTTGGTCGATTCGGCCCTTCTTGTCCTCTACGACTGGTCGTGTGGCATTGCCCTTGAAGAGGAAGAACTGGACAGCGAACGTGGTGTGATCAGGGAGGAGTGGCGTACCCGTGGCGGTGCACAACAAAGATTATGGGATCAGTTGCTCCCGAAGATGTACCCCGACAGCAAATATGCGAACCGGATGCCTATTGGAAGCATCGACGTGATCAACAACTTCAAACCCCAGGAGATCAGAGATTACTATCACAGGTGGTATCGTCCCGATCTACAGGCCATCATTGTGGTGGGCGATTTCAATATAGATGAGATGGAACAAAAGGTGAAGAATTTGTTCTCGACTATACCGTTAGATGAGGAAAGAGCCGATCGCGAATACTACCCTGTCCCCGATAATAAAGAACCCATCGTGGCCATTGCCACCGACAAGGAAGCCCGCAACACACAGATAATGATGTTTTACAAGCATGACCCGATACCTGACGAGATGAAAAACACGCAGGCCGGCTATATCATGGAATATATCCTGAATGCCGCCTCTTCAATGATGAACCAGCGTTTCTCCGAGATCATCCAGAAACCTGATGCTCCTTTCACTTCTGCCTATGCCTACAACGACAATTATTTCGTGGCCAAGACAAAGGATGCATGGACCGTAATATCAGGAAGCGCGGAAGATAAGATCGAGGAGGCACTGGCGGCCATGGTACGTGAGACGGAAAGAGTGAAACGGCATGGTTTTACCGCATCGGAATATGAAGTTGCCCGCACCAATATCCTGAAGAGATATGAAGATTCTTACAACAACCGTGATAAGCAGAAAAACTCTTCCTATTCGCAGGAATACGTACGTGCCTTCACCGATGGAGAGCCTATCCCCGGGATCGAATTTGAGCACCAGTTCATGCAGGCGGTAGCACCCAATATTCCGGTAGAGGCGATCAACCAGACCATCCAGCAGCTGATTAGTGATGAAAATATGGTAGTTGCCGTCACCGGTCCCGAAAAAGAAGAATTGACATATCCTGCGGAAGAGATATTGCTTCACCTATTGACATCGGTCCAGGCTGAAGCTATCGAGCCATATGCCGAAGAGGTGATCGACGAGCCATTGGTAGCCATCCCCCCCACCCCGGGCAAAATTGTAAAGATAGAAAAGGATGAGACGATGGATGCCACCGTGTGGACATTAGGAAACGGGATAAAGGTAGTCCTGAAAAACACCGATTTCAAAGATGATCAGATCATCATGACTGGCAGCAGTGTTGGCGGTTATTCCCACTATGCGGAAAAGGATCCGGTGAACAGCAGGCTAGTGGCCAATGTAGCCACATTGGGAGGAGTGGGAAATTTCAGCGCGACTGATCTACCCAAGGTGCTGGCAGGAAAGACGGCATCCGCCCGTCCGGGTATCAGCCTTACCAAGCAGGAGTTCAACGGCTCTTCCTCGATAAAAGATTTCGAGACCATGCTGCAATTGGTCTACCTCTATTTCACTGCGCCACGACAGGATAACGACGCATTCCAGTCGTTCATCCAGCGCATGGAAACCCAGTTGAAAAATCAGGAGGCTGAACCGATGGTGGCTTTCAGCGACTCTGCAACATATGCGCTATATGGCGATAATCCATTGACAAAAAGGATAAAAATCGACGACTTAAAAAAGATTGATTACAGCCGTATCATGGAGATGTATAGCGAACGGTTCGCCAACCCCGGTAGTTTTGTATTCACCTTCGTAGGCAACATCGATGAGGAGAGAGTTCGCCCCGTCGTAGAACAATATCTGGCTTCCCTGCCCGGCAAAGCCGAGAAAGAGGAGTTTGTAAAAATAGCAATGAATGTTGAAAAAGGCAGCTCCGAAAATATCTTCCAACGGAAGATGCAAAATCCCAAAGCATCGGTGTTCAACTCAATTAGCGGAACAACCACCCGGGATTTGAAGAACCGGATAGTGATGAGCATGTTCGATCAGATTCTTGACATCATTTATACGGAAAAGGTGCGGGAAGAGGAAGGGGGCACATACGGCGTATACGCAAAAGGTGCTATATCCCGTTATCCGGAAGGGCAAACCATCCTGCAGATCATCTTCGATACCGATCCGGAAAAAATGGAACATCTCAATCAAATCGTCCTGAACATACTGAAGGAGTTTGCGGAAGATGGACCTCGAGATAGTGATTTTGCAAGAGTAAAAGAGTATATGAACAAGAGCTACAGCGAAAGCCTGAAAGAGAACAGTTACTGGATGAATATCCTCGATAACAAATATTTTTACGGTGAGGACAACCATACTCACTATATTGAAACCGTAAATAGCATCACAAAGGATGATATTCAGGGATTTGTCAAAGCGCTGCTCGATCAGGGCAACCTGAAAACAGTAGTGATGCTCCCGGAGATAACAGAATAAACCCTATCGGGAAGAGCCAAAATAAAAAGACTGAAAAAAATAGAATAACTATCGTTGTAACCAAGGTGCCGGATTGAGTTTGGTTGTCTTTTGCCAAAGCTGAAAATGCATGGTAGAGACACCACTATCCGGATCGGTATATATCCGCCCTAATGACTGGCCGGTTTTCACCTTATCGCCCTGCTTTACAAACAGGTCATAGATATTGGCATAAAATGTGTAATAATCGCCATGACGTACAATTACACAGGTATTTGAGCCGGGAAAAGAAAATACTTTCGAAATCTCCCCATCGAACACGCTCCGTATATTAGCTCCTTTCTCGCTCTGAATATCAATCCCGTTGCTATTGGTAGTAACGTTCCACTCATTGTGCTTCTTGGCTCCGAAATTACCCACAATAGCGGCTGTTCCGGTAACTGGCATAGGGAGCTTCCCCCTGTTGGCGGCAAAATCTTTCGACAGGTTGAAGGTCTCATCTTCGATTGTACTCTTACCAATCTTAGGACCCGGAGCCGCTTCCGCAGCACGCTCTTCTGCTCTGGCAGCTGCTTCGCGCTTAATCTCCTCCTCGCTCTTCCCTCTCTTACGATCGTCACTCTCTCTCTTCTCCTCTTTTTTCCGTCGCTCAGCCTCTTCCACCCTCCTTCTCGCCTCTGCCTCACGCTCCTGACGCGCCACCTCTTCCGCAATAAGTTTTTCAATCTGGCTATTTAACTGGTTGGCACGCTGTTGTTTTTCCCGAAGTGTTTTCTGTAATTCCCGCTCTTGACCCTTCACCGTCGACATTTCCGACTGACGTCTCTTCTCTTCTCCTTGCAACCTTTTCTGCTCCTCTTGTAACGAAACCAATGCTTTTTCTTTATCTGCCTTCGCCTTTGCCAACAACTCCTGTTTTTCCTTTATCTCGCCATGTTGTTTCTTTATTTCTTCCGCCTGTCTCTTCTGCCATTTTGAATATTCACGCAGATATTGCATCCTTCGTAATGATTCCCCTACCGTTTTTCCGGACAAGATAAAAAGCAGTTTATTTTGACTGAATTTATAGTTCAACATCCCTTTTATTGCATCGGCATAATAACCCTGTTTTTTTTTTAGCTCCTTGTTTAGCCGGGTTATCTCACCTTCAAGACGCACCTCTTCCTTGCGCAATGTTTCAATTTCCCGATTCTGCACATTGATCAATTCCTTACGGGCGGAAATCTGGCTATTAATGAGGTTGATCCTGTCTAAGATGGTTGTTGTCTGTTTTTTCAGATCCAGGTAGAGTTTATTCGTACTTCTTATCTCTTCCATTAACGCCTGCTGCTGCTGCTGCAAACTCTCTATCTGCCGGGTTTGCGACAGGAGAATTGAAGCGACTCCATAGAAAAGCAATAAGAAAAAAAACTTTTTCATAATTGACACGTCAATAACTACTTCTTCGGCAAAAACATCTGCAGTATCTCATCCATGGAAATTTTCGTGTAGTTCAGCGGCACATTCATCTCCAACTGTAATGGAATATCTGTAACTATATCGGAAAAGAGTAATTCGGCATTGGCATTCCGTGATGCGGTAGAGAGTGTCATATTCATCTTATACGGGAAGGCAGCATTCTTCAACATCATAAAATTATGGTACTCCCACTGCATATACTGTTTTTTCTCTGATTGCATCAGATGCGTGAAAGTGATGCGGTCATCTCCATTTACAATAAATGAATAATCGATACCGGAGTCGGCATCTTTGGCCGTAATACGATAATTCTGGTCCGAAGTGCGGTTATAGCTGAAATCATTATAACTACCACTATCAATCTTCTCTTTCCCTGTTATAAAAAGTGCGTTCGTGAACAATGACTGCATCGTATAATAGTCGAAACCGATTGGATAGAGTGCTTTTAGCGAAGAGAATGGTTCCAACACGTAGCGTTTGTTCATCCTGTCAAGCAGAAATAGGGTGTCCGGATCAATATGTACCCGGAACATCTCCACTCCGAAAAGTGGTTGGATAGATACTTGAAGCGCCTTATCTTTTATAATCCGCAGATTGGCCTTCGAGCTATAGGATCTCGTACCGGAAGTCATTCCCATGCTAAGTTTCGCTGAAAGGGTCAGATAGGGAAATTCACTGGTGATAATATCACTGAAAAGCTCATGATAGGCCTTATCTTCCACCGGCGAGGTGGTATAAACAACCCTCTGTTTTGATTTACAGGCAGTGAACGCTACGGCAGACAATAAACAAATTATCCAAATCTGTCGTCCAGGAAAAATATTTTTCATTACAATTTACCGGTTTTAATTTTTTTATTCAGTACCGGAGAATCCTCTCCTAACTCTTTGGCTCTCTTCCATTGTTCCAATGCTTTTTCTTTCTCTCCAATTTGGAACAAGACATCTCCATAATGCTCTACAACCACTGCCGAGAGATCATCTTCTTTACTGCTCTCAACAGCTCGCTCAATATAAATCTTAGCCAAGGTATAGGAACCTTGTTCATACAATACCCACCCATAAGTATCGAGATAGGTGGGATTTGCCGGTTCCGCCTTCACAGTAATACCACTCATCTGCTCTGCCTTATCGAGATCTCTCTTCTCTAACGAGAGATAATAGCTGTAATTGTTTAAGACTGGTAAATTCTGCGGATGCAGCTGTAAAGCCTTTTCATAACTTTCAAACGCCTTTTCCTTATTCCCGAGGAAATGATTTAAATCACCAATCTGTCCATGGAATTCTGACTCCACAATTGGATTTCGCATGGTGGCATTTGCCAATCCCTCCTCAAAAATGCTCAGTGCCTCCAAGTACTTTTCCTGCTGAAAATAAACCGCTCCCAAATAGAAATAGAATTGGGGCTCCTGCGGCAGATATTTCAACGCTTCGGTTGTTATCTCTTTTATTTTTTCCAGATCCTGGTCGGGCAGAGCAATGCGAAGCTGTTGTTCATAACCGACGGGATCTTCCGGATTCGACGCGGTATATATCTCGAACTGTTTCAGAGCTCCCTCTTTCTCTTCCTGCAATAAAAGAATGTTTCCATAGATCAAATTTAATTGTGCATTATTGGGATGTTGCTCAAAAAGCGTTTCAAAGAGGGTGTTAACTTGCCTCATATCCTGCTGACTCTGCTGCAAAATGGCAAGATACCGGGTAAGCAACTGTAGCTTCACCTCTACATCTATTGACGAATTGGTTACCGCTTTTTGCAACTCAGCTTGTGCTGCCTGCTTGTCGTTTGTCCTCTCAAAATAATCTACCATAGAAAGGATAAGCGCAGGATTATCGGGATCAATCTCCTTGGCCCTCTCATAATAGAGCATCGCTTCCTGATGCTGATTCTCTTCAAGATATAAATCTCCCATCAGGATGAGGTATCTCGGCTGTGAAGGGTTTTTATCAATAATCTGCCTGATCTCTGCGAACGCCTGCTCTTTCTCATCCATCATTGAATAGAGCCGGAATTTATTGATGGCGATCATCTCGTTGATACCGGTATTCTTTTCCAATTCATCCAATGTGTTGATTGCCTCTTTAAATTCGCCAGCATCGGCAAAAGCATTCGCCAGTTCAAACCGCACATCGAGTTTATCAGGATACAAATGCGACAGATGTTGGTAGATATCAATTGGCTCTTGCTTCATTCCAAGCTCCTTACTCAACCCTGCCAACATCATGTTGTAATAATAATTGTCAGGATCATAAGAGACAGAGCGGCGGAAGAAATCAAGGGCTCTATTTTTCTCCTGCAGCACATTATAAAATGTACCCAGTTCAACCAATACATTGGCATTGGTAGAATCAAGCGCATAACAATGGTGCAGCAAGTCAATCGCCTGGTCATACTCCCCAAGAGCCTTTGCATTCATTGCCCCATAGAAGTAATAGTCGAATTTCCTGCTTGACTCATCATCGAGATGAAGCCCCTTTTTCTCTTGTTGTGCCATTATTATTTCCGGCCACATTACAAATAACGGAACCATCAGAAGAAAGAGAAGGAAAATTTTTTTCATTGTGGTTGTTTGATATAGCATCCTTGATTCATTATTTATCGCCTGCCGGTATGGCCAAATCCACCCATACCACGCTCAGTCTCGTCGAGCGAATCTACAGGTTCCCACTCCACTCGGGCATGTTGTGCAATCACCATCTGACAAATACGTTCTCCGTCTTGTATGGTAAAATCGACATTCGAAAGATTGACCAAAATCACCCTTATTTCACCCCGATAATCGGCATCGATAGTTCCGGGAGCATTCACTATTCCAATACCATGCTTGATAGCCAAGCCACTACGGGGACGTATTTGGGCTTCATAACCTTCCGGTAATTGAATATAAATACCGGTGGGCACCAACATCCGTTCAAGTGGTTTCAACACTATCGCTCCCTCTAAATTTGCACGCAAATCCATACCGGCAGCAAAAGCAGTAGCATATTCAGGTAATGGATGGCGGGAGTTATTGACTATTTTAATTTTCATAAGAAATATCTAATCTGTTTCATCATGCGAATTTATATAATTCCGAGGAATTAAGTGCCAATTTGATGAAATTTAATGAAATAAAAAAAAATATCTTATCTTTGTAACTATGAGTAACCACAACGACCTTTTGGCTAAATTACGCCAGACACTCAATGAACAAGGTATAGACTCATTCCATATTCTCGAAGAGCTGGTACCGATTGAGGAGCAGATGGAGTTTTTTAGGTACTTCGACCGCTTAAAGAGGGAGAACAGCCCTTTTGTGCGCGACGAAGAGGTGAGCCTATTATTCTCGCCCGACGAATCTGTCGAGCGAAAAAAGAGAAGTCTGACCCTATTGGCATCGATCCCCGACGTAGGTGCTTACCGTTCCATCGAAACTTATCACAGTAGCCCTTTAGAACCGGAATTGGAACATTGGTCTTCTATGGCATTGGTAAGTAGCCGTATCGTGCTTAGCTCCGATTTATCCGGCCATCAGCAGATCTATATCTCCTCCGGATTAGGTGGACGGGACAAAAAACTGCGTTTTTTCGCGCTTTTCACATCCGGCGACAGGCAACAATTCACCGATTTGCAGAAAGAGATGGTAGAACATGAATTCACCTTTCAACTGCAAAAGGCGGAAGTAGTGATTGAAAAATTTGAAATCAGGGAGAATTACTTCACCATGCTTATGCTTTTTCCTTTCGACAAAGATGTGAAGTCGAGTCTCAATGCCGCAGTCACCGAATGCAACCAATATGGTAATTTCCTTGACACAAAGTTCCTTTTTACCAATGTAAAAGTACTCAGCGAAAAAGAAATTAAGGGTCTATTGGAGAAAAAATAATCATCTGCGCCGAATCTATTTCAATCAGACTGCATGCCATAAACATTCCAATACAGAAAATAGTAAAACAATTATAGCAGTAAGAAAGATGAACAACCGCATACTTATGTCAATTGTGACACTGATAGCCATTATCACTTTCCTTATAGCTTGCAATACCTCCTCCTCTTTTGTATCCGACGACGAATTCCTCGACTTCATACAAAAAAGTCATTTCAACTATATGTGGGAAGGGGCTGAACCCATCTCTGGACTGGCACTAGAACGTATTCATATTGATGGCGTTTATCCTCAGAATGACGCGGAAACTATCACCACCGGAGGGAGCGGTTTCGGTATCGCCGGCCTGCTGGTCGGCATCGATCGTGGATTTATCACCCGTAAAGAGGGGGTTGAACGGCTGCACAAAATTAGCGACTATCTGGCCATTGATCAACTCACTATCGCACCAATGATTGAAAACTTCCGTACCGGATTACTTTGGAAACTGTTTATGGGTGCGCCCGAGATTCAGGAGGGGTTGAAGAAGCTGGGATTTCGCAATTAAAATCTCAAGCAACAAAATCTATTTTTTCTTTCTGAAATCTCCCCGTTTACTCTCCTTGCCTGAGAAATTCTTCCCCGATCTGAACGGTTTATCTCCCCTATTATCTGAATGGATTCTACGACTATTATCCCTCTTAGGACGATAGGATTCATCCAATTTCTCCTCATCATTCGCTTCAATAGCACGTTGAGAGCGACGATAACCCTCTCTCGAATTTCGTTCGTAATGTCTGTCACCTAAAACAGAGCGCCGCTCTTTTCCACGAGAACGATCCTTTGCCGGTCGATCATCCCGCTTCCCGGAGAAGATTTCATATTCGCGCATCTCACACTCCAACGCACCGTTATAGAGAAAGTAGCGCATGGAATGCTTGAGCCCGATCGCATCGAACGACTCTTTCCGATAACTCAATATATAAGCTCGATATCCGGGAAAGAGATGCTTGAGCCGTTCCCCGATCATCGAATAGAGCTCATCCAGATCCTCCACTTTTAGTCGCTCACCATACGGCGGATTGGTCATCAAAATACCTCCTTTTGCAGGAG
>JAAYFR010000210.1 GCA_012728155.1 Bacteroidales bacterium
AAACAAGTTTTATCTCTGTATTCACTTTTCGAAAAAATTCAAAGGTGTCGTATGGAACTCGCTTTTAGTCATGTTCTTGTGTGAGAACAGTTATCATGCTCGTTTCATACGACTAAAATTAGAATCAAGACAAAAAATATACTCACTATTCAATATGCTAATTAAATCATTATTCCCATCGACACTATCGTTCCGACTTGTCGGGATTGGCATATTAGTCCAGTTTCAGCACCGCGAGGAACGCTTTCTGAGGCACCTCCACATTGCCGACCTGTTTCATCCGTTTCTTTCCCTCTTTCTGTTTTTCGAGCAGCTTGCGCTTACGGGAGATGTCTCCCCCATAACATTTTGCGGTCACATCTTTCCGGACAGCTTTCACTGTTTCACGTGCGACGATCTTTGCACCGATGGCTGCCTGAATGGCGATATCGAACTGCTGGCGCGGGATTAGTTCCTTCAGTTTCTCACACATCCGGCGACCGAAACTCTGCGCATTGTCGATATGGGTAAGCGTGGAGAGGGCATCTACCTGCTCGCCGTTCAAAAGGATATCCAGTTTTACCAGCTTCGATGGTCGGTAATCATAAAGATGATAATCGAACGAGGCATATCCTTTCGATATGCTTTTCAGCTTGTCGTAAAAATCGATCACTATCTCTCCCAGCGGCAGGTCATAGATGATCTCCACCCTATCCCCCGAGACATACTCCTGCTTGATCAGGATACCTCGCTTACCGAGACAAAGGGTCATGATGGGCCCGATATAGGTGGTGTTGGTGATGACCGATGCACGGATATAGGGCTCTTCAATACTTTCAATCAGTGTGACATCGGGTAGGCCTGCGGGGTTGTGCACCTCTTTCATCTTCCCTTTCTTATCATACACCTTGTAGGATACATTGGGTACCGTGGTGATCACATCCATATCGAACTCCCTTTCTAACCGCTCCTGAACAATTTCCATATGGAGCAATCCAAGGAAGCCGCACCGGAATCCGAACCCCAGTGCGACAGACGACTCTGGTTGGAAGGTGAGCGAGGCGTCGTTGAGTTGTAATTTCTCGAGGGAGGCACGCAGGATTTCGAAATCTTCGCTGTCGATGGGATATACACCGGCAAACACCATCGGCTTCACCTCTTCAAATCCTTCGATTGCTTTGGAAGCAGGCCGTTTCAGGTGGGTGATGGTATCCCCTACTTTCACCTCTTTCGATGTCTTGATGCCTGAAATGATATAACCCACATCGCCACAGCCGACCTCCTCTTTTGGCACCATGCTCAACCGCAGGATACCCACTTCGTCGGCATCATACTCCTTCCCGGTATTGATGAACTTCACCATATCGCCTTTCCTCAGGCTACCGTTCACAATCTTATAATAGGCGATGATACCACGGAAGGGATTGAATACCGAGTCGAAGATCAATGCCTGTAGCGGTGCGTCGGGATCCCCTTGCGGGGCGGGCACCCGTTTGATGATGGCATGCAGTATCTCTTCAATACCGGTTCCTGTCTTTCCGCTTGCTCGGATAATATCTTCACGGGGAACGCCAAGCAACTGTACGATCTGGTCTTCCACCTCATCGGGCATGGCACTCTCCAGGTCGATTTTATTCAGGATAGGGATGATTTCCAAATCATGCTCGATAGCCATATATACGTTCGATATGGTCTGTGCCTGGATACCTTGGGCTGCGTCTACCACCAGCAGAGCTCCCTCACAGGCGGCAATCGATCGCGACACCTCATAGGAGAAATCCACATGTCCCGGCGTATCGATCAGGTTGAAGGTGTAACCCTCACCCTCATATTCATAATCCATCTGTATCGCATGGCTTTTAATGGTGATGCCACGTTCCCTCTCCAGATCCATACTGTCGAGCACCTGCGCTTGCAGGTCTTTTCCCTCGACGGTCTTGGTGAACTCCAGCAGCCGGTCGGCCAGCGTACTCTTGCCGTGGTCTATATGTGCAATAATACAAAAATTACGTATATTCTTCATAATCAAAACTCCGCATTATTCGGCGTTCTTGGGAACGGGATTACGTCGCGGATATTGGCCATACCGGTAATAAAGAGCATCAACCGCTCAAATCCGAGACCAAATCCTGAGTGGGGTGCGGTACCAAATTTGCGGGTTTCGAGATACCACCAGATCGGCTCGGTATGCATCCCGGTCTCTTCCACCCTTTGCATCAGCTTGTCATAATCCGATTCACGTTCCGATCCGCCGATGATCTCGCCAATTTTGGGGAAGAGCACATCCATTGCGCGGACGGTCTTGCCATCGTCGTTCTGTTTCATATAAAACGATTTGATCTCCCGTGGATAATCGGTCAGAATAACCGGACGCTTAAAATGCTTCTCTACCAGGTAACGTTCGTGCTCCGACTGCAGGTCGGCTCCCCAATATACTGGGAATTCGAACTTTTGTCCCGACGCTTCCAATATCTTCACGCCCTCAGTATAGGTGAGACGGACAAAATCGTTCTCAATGACGAACTTGAGACGGTCTGTCAGCTCTGCATCATACATCTTGGTAAGGAATTCAATATCCTCCTTAGAGTGTTCCAACATATAGCGGATAAGGTATTTCAGGAAATCTTCCGCCAAGTCCATGTTGTCGTTGATATCGTAAAAAGCCATTTCCGGCTCGATCATCCAGAATTCCGCCAGATGCCGGGGTGTATTGGAATTTTCCGCACGGAATGTGGGGCCGAAAGTATAGATTGCTCCCAGCGCCATCGCTCCCAACTCTCCTTCGAGCTGTCCCGAGACGGTCAGGTTTGTCTGGCGGCCGAAGAAATCCTCAGAAAAGTCGACCTTACCTTCTTTGGTGCGCGGCGGATTCTCCATCTCTAACGTAGACACTTCGAACATGGAACCGGCACCTTCCGCATCGGATGCGGTGATAATGGGGGTATGAAAATAATAAAACCCTTTGTCGTTAAAATATTTGTGGATGGCATACGATAAATGGTGTCTCATCCTGAAGATCGCGCCAAAAGTATTGGTGCGTGGCCGAAGATGGGCTATTTCACGCAGGAACTCCAATGAGTGCCCTTTTTTCTGCAATGGATAGGTGGTGGGGTCGGCAGATCCGTACACCTCGATCTCGGTGGCCCGTATCTCAACAGACTGTCCTTGTCCCTGGGATTCCACCAGCTCACCATTCACATTGATGCAAGCACCCGTGGTGATAGGGCGAAGTAATTCTTCATCAAAACTAGATATATCTATAACTATCTGTATATTATTGATGGTTGACCCGTCGTTCAGTGCGACAAACCCCACATTTTTATTTCCTCTGCGGGTACGCACCCATCCTTTTACATTGATCTCCTCACCGAAATTTGTAAGTTTTAATGCTTCTGAAATTTTTGTTCGTTTTAGTTGTTTCATAAACTATATAGTTCAATATCGCAAGTAACTCGCATTGATCACCCACTTTTGTAATAAATGCAATTCGCTTATGCGATTAAATTATCTTAGAAATATCCAATCATTCCTGTGCGAAACTGTACAGGAAAATATTATTGCTGTTACTATGTTGTAACGGATAATTAAATATGAATGAAGAGAGATTCGTCAGTCGAAAGCCCCCATCCGTAACATGTTCACCTCTTGCTCCGAGAGGTAGCGCCATTTTCCGCGAGAAAGTTTTTTCTTGGTCAGTCCCGCGAAATAGACCCTGTCGAGCTTCATTACCCGATAGCCCATTTTTTCAAATATACGACGAATAATTCGATTTCTGCCCGAATGGATCTCAATTCCCACCTGGGTGAGGTCTTCCTCCGTCACATAACTGATTGCATCAGCATGGATTTCGCCATCTTCCAGTTCAATGCCGTCAGCAATCATCTGCATATGCTCCATCGCTACCGGCTTGTCGAGCCATACCTGATAGATCTTCCGTTTTTCGTACTTCGGATGTGTTAATTTCGATGCCAGATCACCATCGTTGGTCAGCAGCAATACCCCTGTGGTGGCTCTATCCAATCGCCCTACCGGATAAATCCTTTCGGTAGCGGCACTTTTTACCAGCTCCATCACCGTCTTTCTATTTTCCGGGTCATCGGTCGTGGTCACAAATCCTTTCGGTTTATTCAGCAATACATAGACTTTACTTTCGAGTTGTACCGGCTGGTTGTGGAACATCACCTCATCAGAGCGAGTAATCTTTGTACCCAGTTCTGTTACCACTTCTCCATTCACTTTCACCACACCTGCCTGAATAAACTCGTCCGCTTCACGTCGGGAGCATACGCCTGCATTGGCCAGATATTTGTTCAGTCTGATCGGTGCGTTGGGGTCGGCATTCTCTTTGTACTTAATCTGTTTGAACGGTTTTTTCTTTTTCAGCTTTTTTATCGGTTTGGCCACTCTTCCAGAAGCTGGCCTGCCCGGACCGTTGGAAGGTTGGTTGCCCCAACTCCGATTGTTATAGCCACCTTCACCACTACTCCTTTGAGGAGATTGCGTGCGTTCACCTACGCGGGGACGACGTTTTCTCATGCCTCCTTCGCTACTTCCACCATAGTTTTCCTGGCGGGAATCTCTGTTATAATTCGGGTTGTAGGGTTGCCTCTCCTGATTATACGACCTCTCCGGGTTGTAAGGCTGTCTCTCCTGATTATACGACCTCTCCGGGTTGTAGGAGGGCCTGTCAGAATAATAGCCATCTTGCTGTGTTCTCCGCTCATTGCCATAATTTCTATTCGAAACGTGTCTCTCATTGTTCGCGCTGTGATAACTCCGTTTTGGGCGCGATTCCTCATTGTTTGTTGTCATTGTTGTACTTGCTTTTTTATTACATAATGAAACCTCACGGTTTTTTCTTTTTTAAATCACATTTTTTTTCTCTACTGACCGGTTCATATGACCGGATCCGATCTCTTCAATAAAAAGTTTTCTTATAATCCTGTGTAATTTTGTGGTGTGATCTCTTTCAACTCTTTTTTTACCTTTTCATCCACATTCAAATTGTCAATAAATTCCGAAATACTCTCCCGGGTGATTCGTCTATTGGTTCTCGTTAAATTTTTCAATGCTTCATAGGGTTTCGGATACCCTTCACGTCTTAAAATGGTCTGAATTCCTTCGGCAACCACTGCCCAATTATTATCCAGATCCCTTTCAATTGCTTCTCGGTTTAATAACAATTTATGCAGCCCTTTTGTTGTACTTTTAAGTGCAATTAATCCATGTGCCATGGGTACACCGATATTCCTGATCACTGTAGAATCGGTAAGGTCGCGTTGCAATCGTGATATGGGCAGTTTTGCCGCCAGATGTTCCAGTAATGCGTTGGCAATACCCAGATTCCCTTCCGCATTTTCGAAATCAATCGGGTTCACCTTGTGGGGCATAGCCGACGAGCCGATCTCTCCTTCCTTGATCTTTTGCTTGAAGTAGTCCATCGATATATATTGCCATATATCCCTGGTGAAGTCGATCAAGATAGTGTGGATACGCTTCATTGCATCGAACGACGCGGCGAAAGCGTCGTAATTGGATATCTGGGTGGTGTATTCCTCCCGGCATAATCCCAGCTTCTCCTGCAGGAAACGATCACCAAACTGCTTCCAGTCGGTTTGTGGATAAGCTACTCGATGCGCATTGAAATTACCGGTGGCCCCGCCGAATTTCGCTTTCGCGGGAATCCCCTTCACTGCTTCTATCTGATTGTTTAAGCGGTATGTAAAGACCTTTATCTCTTTTCCCAGGCGCGTGGGTGAGGCCGGCTGTCCGTGTGTGCGTGCCAGCATGGGGATCGCCTCCCACTCATCAGCAAGCGCCTCCATTTGCAAGACCAGCTTTTCCAGTTCGGGGATATAGGTTTGCTGCAGGGCATCCCGCCACATCATCGGAGTGGCCGTATTATTGATATCCTGCGATGTCAATCCGAAATGGATAAATTCCTTGTAATCCGAGAGGTGAAGCGCGTCGAACTCCTCTTTCAAAAAATACTCCACCGCCTTCACGTCGTGATTGGTGATCTTTTCAATTTCTTTGATCCGGCGGGCATCCCTTTCACTGAAATTGAGGTACAACGCCCTTAGCTGTCCAAAGATCGCTTCATCTTTCAACGGGAGGATCTTCTCTTCACAGAGAGCGATAAAATAATCGATCTCCACCTGTACACGGTATCGGATAAGTGCGTACTCGGAAAAGAAGGCATCCAATTCTGCGGTTTTGTCTCTGTATCGGCCATCAACGGGTGAAATTGCTGTCAGTTGATCTAAATTCATTGTAATGCTACACTCGTAGTTCTTGAAGATAATATTTGTCGGCTGAATGGCGAAAAATCATTTTCCGTACATTCGCCCTAATCATTTGGATTCTGTGTTATTTTGAGAAATCTACATTATTTTGATAATGTATCCACTACCCTATTTTTCGTGCTACAAAAATAAGGATAATAATAGACCCATGAAAATATTTATAAAAAATATTTGTAAAAAGTTTTGCAGGAAAATAAAATCAACGTATCTTTGCATCGCTTTTCAGGAAAAGGGCGTTTAGCTCAGCTGGTTCAGAGCACTCCGTTACATTCGGAGGGGTCGGCTCCAGCGAAAATAGGTTCTTTAAAATATCGGGCGTTTAGCTCAGCTGGTTCAGAGCATATGCCTTACAAGCAGAGGGTCGGCGGTTCGAATCCGTCAACGCCCACAAAGGTTGTCGAAAAATCGGCAACCTTTTTTGTTATGTACAAGTTTTATATCCTATACTCTGAAAAATTAGATAGATATTACATTGGCTCAACCGGAGATGAAATCAGTGAGCGATTGAGAAGGCATAATTCACATCACAAAGGTTTTACCGGTCGGGCAAGTGACTGGGTCATTGTATATACGGAAAACTTTGAAACAAAAGTATTAGCCGGACAACGGGAAAGAGTTGTAAAAAATGAAAAAGCCGTAGATTAGTCGAGAAGCTCATAAAAGGGGAATTAATCTCTGCTGGTTCAGAGCATTCCGAAACTCTGATGGGCGACGGTTCAAATCGGTCAACGCCCACAAGAAGTTGTCAAAAGAAGTCGAGCAAGATTCTAAAATAATACGCTTTTATTCTGCATACAAAACAAGAATACACTATTTTTGTACTGTTAGTAGAATAAAAATAGGAAGATTATTCTACATTCCCGATTATTATATGGCTATTTAAGTGTGTTACAATCTTGATAATAGTGACGGAACGTTCGAC
>JAAYFR010000466.1 GCA_012728155.1 Bacteroidales bacterium
CTATTACAGGTATCGGTAATCCCACCATCGATCCTGCTGAAGATGCCTGGTTGGATGTAAAGGTCTCGGTAGCGCCCTGGGAGGTTGTAAATCAAAACGTTACTTGGTAACCCCCGCGCTTGATACAATCTAATTTTGTATCCGCGACAAATACCCCGGTCGGGAGTGATACCCGGCCGGGGAACAAAGAAAAATCATTAAACGAAAAAAAAATGAACAACACAAACAAATATGGTTTGCTACTGGTTGCGGCGCTGCTGCTGACAGGGCTACTGAGTAGCTGCCTCAAGGAGAATTTCGACGATTGTCCGCGTCCGTTCCGTCTGTTCATCAAAGCGATAGACGCCGACCAGAACGACATCACCGCCTCGGGCGAAGTAGAACGGGTGATCCTGTTTGTGTTTGATGAAAGTCAGCAGATCGTGGATGCTCTTGAGTTGAACGCCAACGCGGTGAAAAGTAGGGAACCGGTAAATATCGCGTTAGACTACCCCGGCCACAAGGCGTTGAAATTTGTCGCCTGGGGAAATATCGACGGCAGTGTGGAGTTTCCCGAGAAAGCCTCCGTGAAGCAACTCAGCGACCTCTACCTGAAGCTGAAAAGCATTTCAGCCACCAAGGCGACATCATCAGTAGCACAAACACCTCCCGACCTCTTCCATGGGTCACTCGACGTGTCGGTGGAATATGGCGGCCTGGAACATGCGGGCGACCAAACAGTCACCATCATCCGCAAGACTTCGCAGGTGACCGTCTCGGCATACGCTGTGAAAGCCTGGAACGGCAGCAAGGAGGGAAGCTACACCTTCGAGTTGCATGAGTCGAACAACGGATTCGACATGGAGGGCAACCCCACCGGGGAGATGACCGGATATCGGCCCCAAACAAAAATGGACGAGAATGGGCACCTCTTCGCTCCTCTTTTCCAGACCATACCCACTTCCGGTGGAAAATCCTACACCCTTTCGATCCTCTATAACGGAGAGGTCATCTATTCGGCCGACCGGGGGACCGACGGCAAGCCCTTTATCCCCGAAGCGGGACGGCTACTCAATATCATCATCGATTTCCGCGCCGAGATAAGTATCAAGTCAATCGTCACACCGTGGAACCAGGTATTCCAATATGTTGAAATTTAAAGAGAGTACAGCTATGAGAAGAACAGTATCCCATTTTTATTTGCCGATAGCGCTACTGACGCTGTTATGGATAGCTATACCGTCCTGTATCTACGACTATTTTCCCGAAGAGGAGCAGCAGGGCGGCCTCATCGTGGTCTCCCTCAACGGGGTGAGCACCCGTGCCGCGGGCGATCCGCTCTTTACTGATGATGGTGCCATTAATAAGGTACGCATTTTCGTCTTCGTCGGCGGAGCCCTGGAAAAAAACACGCTCTTCACCTCCGGCAATGACAATTTCACCAACCCGTTCATATTGGAAGTGGCCACCGGCACCAAGGATGTATATGTGGTGGCCAACGAAAGTGCCGCGCTCACACCTACGCTCGAAGCCATCACCTCAAAAGCGAAATTGATGGCGGTGATGGCCGAATCGGTCACGGCACCGCTTGCCGCACCGTTCCTGATGACCGGAAAAGTGACAGACTCGCCGGTAGTGCTCAAAACCGATCCCGACAACCGGAACAGGGCCGATGTGACCCTCGCCCGTGCCGTAGCGAAAATCAGCCTCTCCTTCAAAAAGGATACCGATGCTACCGTGAGCATCAACAAGATAAGCCTGCTCAGCAATGCCGGTAAGATCCCTGTATGGGAGGGGGAACCCTTAGTGGGTGAACAATCCTACTGGAATTGGGAGAAACCATATACAACGGCGGTTGCCCTCACTGATGAAGCCCATCTCCTTGAATCCATCTACCTCTACGAGAACCTTACCGATGGCAACAGAGGC
>JAAYFR010000211.1 GCA_012728155.1 Bacteroidales bacterium
AACAAGTAATCTACTTTGAAAATACGTTCAATGATCCTCTCAACCACTATATCTCAGAAAATCACGACGAGATAGCTGCGGCATTCTGGGAGAGAGGGTATACATTCATATACCTGCCAAAAGTTGTGGAGGGTTTAGGCTTGGATGAGGCTCGATACATGAATCCGTCAATGAAAGAAACAGAGGTTTCGGCAGACAGGAATTCAATCTATCATGACACAAAAAACAGGTTGACGTCCCTGATACAAAACGCTACAGTTCACCCATTGACAGGCGGTCTTCTCAGATATAGGGAAAGTGATGAGAACTGCCACATCTTCTCGTACTATCACTTCACCAACCCGAATGAGATTGAAATAGCGGAACAAATAGGGGCATACATAAGTGCTATGGGTATGGGAGGTGTGATGTACAACGCTTCTCCCTCTCCCAAATCTGAGACAGATGCAGCGGATTTTGCTGATGAAAATTTCGATGCCCACACCTTAGAACTGATCTCGGAAATCAGAGAACGGGTTGAGGCTTTGAAACAGAAAGGAATTAACGAGATGGTACTGAAATCATTGTTCTCTTTTGACTCTGTAAAGCTGAGCAGACTCGTCATCACCTCTGAATACAGAATATTCCTACCCGATTACAATAATATGGAAATAACAATGCACCCGTTACCGAAAGCAGTGTATCTCCTATTCTTGCTTCATCCGGAAGGAATTCTATTCAAATACCTGATCGATTACAGGGATGAGTTAATCCAAATTTATAAAAAAGTTTCCGGACGCGAAGACATAAAGCAAATGGAACAGAGTATACATAATGTAGTGAATCCCTCCTTGAATTCAATCAACGAGAAGTGTTCAAGAATCAAGGAGGCTTTTGTCAAGCATTTTGATGATTCTATCGCCCAACATTACTATATCACCGGAGGAAAGGCATCGCCCAAAAAAATTATCTTGGATAGGGAGCTTGTGCGTATGGAATAAGTAGCATATCCCCACACAGGAAACAAATGCATGACGATTGCAAGCCTTGCAGAAATGGTTATTGCATGGCAAAATACCATATCTTCGCAACATAAAAAAGGGAAATATGAAGAAAATACTTTTGACAATCATCACAGCACTGTCCATATGCCTCGCACATGCCCAGACATACACAACCGGGCAAAAGGACATATTTGGAAATACGACTACCACAGTCAAAGACCCACAAGGGAGAACCACCGGTAGTTATACGACCGGACAGAAAGATATATTCGGGAATACGACCACTACGGGGAAAGACCAATATCGTAGAACCACGGGGACGGCTATTACAAGCCAGAAAGATATTTTTGGCAACACGACCACAACGGTAAAAGACCCATATGGAAGGACGATAGGCACTGCTACAACCGGACAGAAAGATATCTTTGGCAATACCACTACAACGGTAAAAGATCAATACGCCTGGCCAATAGAATGAGTATGAGCGTTTGGATATTACTTGACTAAATTGATGTTTTTTTAACATGAGACCGGATTTAAAAGAAAAAATTGAACGTATAATCGGCAATAATCCCGACACGGATGATCAAGTAGTTATTTCCCAACTGGAACAGCTGATCTATGAGGAAGACCCAAGACATCAGATTGTCCGCAAGACAGAAAACATCACGGATCTTGTGGAGGAAAATCTAAAGTATCTGAGAGGGGGAAAGCGGGATGATCAGTACATCTATAGCGGGATTGGAAGTCTTGATAACGTTATCGGAGGATTTAGATTAGGTGAATATATCATTGTGGGAGGAAGGCCGGGAATGGGAAAGACCCAACTTCTGATCAATCTCTCCCTGAACATGTCTATGGATGTTCCCCTGCTTTACTTCTCTTTCGATTTATCTTCATTTCTACTGACCAACCGCTTTATTTCATCCATGTCAAGCATTCCGGCCGACCGCCTCTTACAACATAGATTGACAAACTCCCAGAAACAGCTGCTCGATTTAGTGGAAGAAGAGTTCAGCAACCACCGGATATATATCAACGACAGTTATAAGAATTCCATCCCAGCCTTCAAAGATCATTGTAAAAAGATGATCGAGGAAAAAGGGGTAAAAGTGATCATAATCGATTCCTTGCAGACGATGGGAAGCGCCAAATACCGCCGGCATGAGAGAGAACTCGAAATAAGCTATATCAGCGGTGTATTAAAGAGTATTGCCAAGGATTACAATGTATGTGTGATTGCTTCAAGTCAGTTGAACAGGTGGACAGAACGGAGGGACGATTTTGAAAAGATCCCGAGACTTTCCGATTTACGGGATAGCGGAACTATTGAACAGGATGCCGATAAGGTCATTTTCATTTATCGCCCCGAGTATTATAAAATAACGGAGGATGAACGGGGTAACGATGTCATAGGTGTGACACTTCTCTATATCGAAAAAAACAATTCAGGACAATTAGGAATAGCCAAACTAATGAGGGATGGTGAGTTCACCAATCTAAAGAGTTTTGATCATTATATGGATAGGTTCACCTTCTCTCCCAATGCTTTGGAGGGCATTAAAAAAGGTGACAAGCCCAAAGAGATAGACCCACTTCCATTTTAAAATATATTGAGCCGCTGCTTACAAAATTATGAGGTGAAAGGCGAAGCTTATGCTACCTAAGTGGTTGTGTTCCTGCAACCCACGAAGCTCCGGAGCGTAGAGTTGTTTTATTGCGATGCTCACTTCGTTCCGCTTCTCGTAAAACGTCCAATACAAAGATAATTGGCAGCGGCTCACTTTTTTTATTGAATATGCTTACAGTAGAGGAGATATCAACATTTGCCAAAATAAATAAAAGTGAAATCCTACATTACTTTTATGGCAGCCCTCGGCGCCATCTACCTAAAAAATTGCCCAAAGTATTGGGAAATTTCCACAGACATGAGCTTAGGGCCATGCTTCTGCTCTCGATAGAAGAACCAAAGGAACTATGCACCTTCTTCCAAAAAGATTTCTTTCAGTTGGAGAAGTTGATGAATTATCCGAAATATAAGCGCTATTCGATCGGAAAAAAACAGAAAGGTAAACGGAGGATATGTGCACCTGATGAACGGCTAAAAATTATCCAGAAACAGTTGAACTTCTTTCTACAAGCATATTATCTATCTGTAAAACCCAATGAAGTCCACGGGTTTATCATCAACCCAAAATATTTAGAAGGCAAATGTAATATCGTGGAGAACGCCAAAATGCATACCGGAAAAAAATATGTTTTGAATATCGATCTGAAAGACTTTTTCCCCAGTATTTCAGCCGGACGGGTCATGGAGGTCTTCACCTCTCATTTCTTTGCATTTAATGAGCAAATTGCCACAGCATTGACAC
>JAAYFR010000212.1 GCA_012728155.1 Bacteroidales bacterium
ATGATAAGCCGGCCAGTAGAAGGTGGCGATGATGTAATCGTTCTCTGCCATTTGCTCCTGTTTTTTATTCTCCGCACAGGATGAGAGGAGAGCAAGTGCTGTAACCAGTGTAAAGATTTGCGAAAGATGTTTCATATAATTGAAAATTAGAATCAAGAACCAAGAATCAAGAACCAAGACTATTAGAACTAAAAATCAAGAACCAAGACTTTCGAGCTAAAAATTAACAGTTCTTTATTTCAACAGTTTATTTACTTTTTCCATCGGAAGATTTCTGCTCCTCCGGCTTCTAATTGATACCAGGAACCGTATTTGGCAGCATCTTCTAGCGAGCCGTCTTTACGTACCAGGTCGGTTTTGCCATTGAATAGAATCGTTAAGTCAAGCGGCTTCAGGAAACTTCGATTCACGATGACAAGGTACTGATAACCTCCTTTTTCGAGGAGGGAAACGACGGCCCCATCCCCTTTTGTATCCAACGACGCTACTTGCGCAGGTAATGTTCCCAGCTTTTGTGTCCCAACCGGAATGGCGGCGCCTGTATGATGTACGGACAGTACGTTGGCTCCCATGAAAACAAAAGCCCTGTTTTGCAGTTCTTTGTTCACTTCACGGACGATATCATACACCGGACTGCGTTTCTTCTCCAAAGTGATCGGTGCCTGGTGAAAATTCCAGGTCGTTGTGTCCGGGTTCCAATAAGTGAAATACTGGAGGCATTGCGCTCCATACGCCAGATTGCTATACATCTGCAGTTTAAGTTGTGCCGCATCCGGGACGGGATAATCATCGTGTGCCGTAGTTAGTGCAAACGCCCAAAATGGCTTGTTCGCTTTTTTGGATTCCTTTGCAACCACTTCCAGATTATCATACCACCGGTCGCGTAGTTGATCATTTACAATCGGGTAAAAATCAAAAGAGACGATTTGTATGTTCACCTCTTCGATAAAACGTTGCACATGTCGCTGATAAGTATCGCCGAGTGCATTTTCGGGAACATAGTTCGGGAAAAGATTCAAGTAACAATAATGTTTATTGTCAACTGCCATTATCTGCTTCGCCCATTTTGCCAAACCGGGAAAATCGCTGCTAACCGGTTCGTCGCGTAGAAAATAACCGGCAAGGCCAGGATGATTTTTCACCTTCCTGACGGTTGCTTCAGGATCGGTTTGCAACTCATTACAGGTAAAGATGGATTTGATGCCTACAGCAGCAGACAGGTCAAGTGCTTTTTTCGCATCCTCGAATTTAGAAGGGTGCGAAAAGGTGATGGTAAAACCGGCATCCTTCAGTTCCTGGTAACGTGCTAATGTAGCATCTTCGGCAGGTATGCTGTACCATGCCAGAATTGGAATTTTGTCCTGAGCAAATAATTTTATTCCGAATGACAATAAAAAAATCAAAATCAGACACTTTTGCCTATTCATCATTATCTGTTTTTTGAATTAAGATCGATCCTGTTTTATTTTTCCCAGATGAAGCGGTAATTGAATCGTCTGTTGGGAGCGGTATCGCCATTCAAGCAGAAGGAAATAG
>JAAYFR010000213.1 GCA_012728155.1 Bacteroidales bacterium
ATTGGTGATAAGGGATGTTACCTTTCAAAACCCTCCCAAGCCGGGAGTATCTTCCTTCCCGAGGAGTATCACAGCCGAGCAAACCATCACCGATCAGGCAGTGGGTGTTCCGGGAGAAGAGGGAGTCATAAGGAGCACTCTCCGGAAAAATACTCTCTCATTTCTAAATGGTCTCTACAGAGAGGTGTCGGGGCTGTTTTAATCACCATACGTGATCTTTATTCCACTTTGAATTTATAGTTCCCTGAACCCAATCGAATCATCATTCGCTGTTCTTCCATTTTTATTTCATGTATGCCGGAAACTCCTTCAATAAAGCGGTTCTGATCCCATATCACCTGGTTGCTCTCAGATATCTTGGGGTCGTTGGATGAGATCGGTAGCGACAATGTGGCTGTTGAATTGGCTGGAACGGTCACTTCCTGGATGAAGCTGCTTCCTTCTTTGCTCCAATTGGAAACTATATCGCCCGAGACGGTTCCTATCGTAGTGGAGACAGCCTCAAGACCATCGGGTAGATAGGGCTTGATAAAGATATCTTTATAGCCTACGGCTGTCTTTCCTTCCATGGGAGATTGAATGCCTCCAAGAAATTTATAAAAATATTCAGTGACCGTGCCAAACATCTGATGGTTATGTGAAGCTCTTACATCCCAATTTTCCAGGAAGGTGGTAGAACCATTCTTTATCCAGAAACCATAACTGGGAAAGGTGGTCTGGGTAGCTACTTCATAGGCAAGTTGATTCTCTCCCCCTTGCACAAGTGTTGGCCACAAATATTTGGTGCCGATGATTCCGGTATTCAAATGGGTCCCTCTCGACCTTATGTCATCGGTAACCGTTTTAAACACTTTTTCCCGATAGCCTTCAGGTATCAAATTGCCTGTTAAAGCAACTACCTGATAGGTCATATAGGGTTCATCGGTGCCAAACAAACCTGTTTCCGGATTAAAATACCTCCTGATATAATTCTCTTTGATTGTGTCGGAAAGATTTTTGTACTCGATTGCATCTTCATTATAGCCCAATTTCGAAGCTATTTCGGAGAGCAATAGACAGTTATTATAATAGTAAAAAGTGTTGACGACACCACGGATAGGACATTCTCTCTGATTGGGAGCACACCATTCACCCAAAGAATACCAAAATCCATCAAAAAAATCAATGATATAAGGCTCTTTTGGATCTTCATCTTTTGTGCCTAATTCTTTTAAATAGGCCACATACTCTTTCATATGGGGATAGTGCTCTTCCAAAATTCTTGTGTCGTTGTAATAGTTATACATCCACCAAGGAACCAAGATGTATGCACTGCCCCAACCAACGCCTCCCCCCATACCGCCTACGAGTACCGGAGATGTATTGGGAATCCTCCCGTTTTCCTGTTGCGCATCCTTCATGTCATTCACCCATTTCGTGTAAAATGGTGCCATATGGAAGTCATGCATCGATGTTTCGGCAATAAGCTGTCCATCACCGTTATATGCACCTTTCTCCCGATGAGGACAATCTGTGGGATAGCTATGCAGATTTCCTCTTTGCGACCAGAGACCTACGGTATGAATCTGATTTAACAACTGATTTGAGGAGACGAAAGTGCCGTTTCTCTCCAGTGCAGACCCTACAACCCGCCCTTCAATTTTCAGATGTTCAGGGTTGATGCTGTCATTGGTAACTACCTCTATATAGCGAAATCCGGTATAGAAGAAACTGGGCTCGTACGTTTCCACTCCACCCCCTTTTAACGTGTAGTTCGTAAACGTATTGGCACTGAACTGGAACTTCGTACTGATTCTGTCACTCTCTTCCAATTGTTTCGGATAAAGAGAGTCGCTCAATGTCTCAGCTCCTCTGATTTTTATAACTTGTCCCGGTTCTCCTTTTACTTCCATGCGCCACGCCCCGGCAATATTTTGACCCAAATCATAGAGAAAGACACCTGGCGACGGATTGATACTGGCAATGGGTGTGATTGTTTCTGTGATTTTCATGGGAGGCATCAGTTGTGATTTTAATTTTCCTCCCGGTCCATCTATGACCGCTACAGAGTGCCATTGTGAATCATCAAATCCGGTGCTGCCCCAGCCAGGCATCTCTTTTCCGGCATCATAATCTTCACCGCCATAGAGACTGTTATAGGTGATGGGACCAGAGTCGATTTTCCATGATTCATCGCTGCAGATGACCGTTGTGGAACCGTCGGAATGTTTGATGACAAGTTGCATGAAAAGTGCCGGATTACCCAGCGATTTGGCGGAATGCCAACTCCACCTGTCGTTGACTTTTCTCATGTTCCATGCACCATTCCCCAATATTACGCCAATGGCATTCTTTTTCTTTTTAATCTCAGAGGTCACATCGTAAGTAGAATAGAGTGCCGTTTTCCTATAATCAGTGATTCCGGGGTCTAAGATATGATCTCCCACTTTACTGCCATTCAAGTAGAGATTATAGAATCCGGTTGCAGTTACATATAACAGCGCTTGTTCTATTTTCTTTTTGACTTCAAATTCTTTTCTCAGATAGGGACTTTCATGTACAATCTCCTCCTTTGCAGTAATCCAGTCAGCCTGCCATTCATCTTCATTCAATATACCTGTGGTAAATTGTGCCGCATCACTGACTATAAACGTGTCGGAGTCAAGCCATACTTTCACTCTCCAAAAATAATTCTTATTGCTTTCAAGTGGCTTCCCATCATATTCGATAAGGACGGCTCCATGATCATCTATTACTCCGGAATCCCACACAATGTTGTTTGCATTTTCAAAACTCTTCTTTTTGTCCACAACGATGATTTGATAAGCGGTTTGAACGACGTCTCGTTGGTCTGATTCAATGATCCATGAAAACCGAGGTTTTTGGAGATCTATCCCGAGCGGATTCTCCAGATATTCCACAGTCAATCTCTCCACAACAGTGGATTGTGTGGGGGAACAGGAAGCTGCAAACAATAATACCATCGGTATCATCATTGCAAAAAAATGAATTGTAAAAAAATTGTTCTTTCTCATAATATCCGATATTGTAATTCAATACAATGAAATTGATGTCAATGATAAACAAAAAAACTCATAAGAGTGTGAATTTTAAGTGAAAAACAACATTATTAATAAAAATTACCTAATCCTGACCCGGTTAGACATCTATTGAGCCTATTGCCAATGCATACTTTTTGCAAATTAATTTGAGAAAAGCTTTGGTAAATTGAAATTATATGATTAATTTTGCGCCCTGATTTACTGGAAAATGATCTTCCGGTGAAGTGCTGTGGGTTTAACCCATAGATGTACAATGTTGGTGAATAATAAAGTAAACACATTATATAGCAATGTCCAAGATTTGTCAAATAACAGGAAAAAGTGCAATGGTTGGCAACAACGTCTCTCACTCTAACCGAAAGACGAAACGTAAATTTAATGTCAATCTGTTCAGGAAAAAATTCTATTGGGTGGAAGAAGATTGCTGGATTAGCCTCAATATATCGGCATCCGGCTTGCGTACCATCAATAAGATCGGATTGGATGCAGCCTTGAAAAAAGCCGCTGCAAATGGATATTTAAACGCTTAACGATAGGAAGGAGCAGCAATGGCAAAAAAGTTAAAAGGAAACAGGGTGCAAATAATCCTTGAATGTACAGAGCATAAAGAGAGTGGTATGCCCGGCACTTCGAGATATATTACTACCAAGAACAGGAAGAATACTACAGAACGGATGGAATTGAAAAAATACAATCCAATCCTTAAAAAAATGACTGTTCATAAAGAAATCAAGTAAAATAAGATAGACAATGGCAAAGAAAGCAGTGGCGGGATTCCGTGACAAACATACAACTACCGGGCGTAGTCATACCAAAGTGATTAAAATGGTGAAATCGCCCAAGAGTGGTGCGTACAGTTTCAAAGAAGAGATGATCCTGAACGATCAGGTGAAAGATTATTTTTCGAAATAAATCTGACCGATTCAAACTTCATCGATGGCCAACAAAAAATAGTTTAATTATTTTTGTTGGATGAGAGGCGCAAATCAGTTAAATATATATAAAAACTTCCTCGTGGTCAAACGCTGGGAAGTTTTTTTATTGACTATTTTGTAGCTTTGTAGGAAAGGGAAAATCAAGGCTATCTTAATAATTGTTTTATGAGTTTTTTAGATAGATTCACAAAAGGGAAAAAAGAGACGCTGGACAAGGGTCTCGAAAAGACAAAGGAGAACTTTTTTTCGAAGATCACACGTGCCGTCGCCGGTAAGTCGAAAGTAGATGATGACCTACTTGACAACCTGGAGGAGATATTGGTCTCTTCCGATGTAGGTGTGGATACCACGCTGAAAATTATCGAACGGATTGAGGCAAGAGTGGCCAGGGATAAATATGTGGGGACAGATGAACTGACCTCCCTACTGCGGGATGAGATCTCCCTGCTGCTGACCGAAAATAATAGTGATGACCTCTCTGAATTTAACCTTCCCGAAGGAAAAAAACCTTATGTGATGATGGTGGTGGGCGTCAATGGTGTGGGAAAAACGACCACTATTGGAAAACTGGCCTATCAGCTCAAGCAAAAGGGATACTCTGTCTATTTGGGGGCTGCCGATACGTTTCGGGCAGCGGC
>JAAYFR010000214.1 GCA_012728155.1 Bacteroidales bacterium
TATTTATATGATATATTGGATTATATAATATTTATTTGAATTAAATCAAAAAATAATATACGAATGTTATAAGTTTAATATATACGAATGTTGTATATTTGTTGCGTAAATTAGATGTTGGCAACAAGTGTAAAAAGACAGACGAACAGACAGATACGATAGTGATAAATTGAAACAAGAAAGAATTTAGCTTTATGACAGGACAGTGCAGACATGATGGAATTTATTTTGTTTTTTTCTTCCCCCCGCAAAAAAAGAAGAAAGAAACCCCACCCACATTGCACACATTGGCAAAGCCCCACGAGCCAACGCTCCAACCAAAGCTTTGCCAAAGAGTGCAATCTTGCCGACCCACCACGAGCATCTTAAACATTAAGTTATGGCAACAAACAAACACGCTACAATAAGATATCACGCTCTAGACCAATGTTTTAGTAATCCTGGACGAAAATATTACATTGAGGACTTAATAGAGGCATGCAATAATGCTCTCTATGAGTATACGGGAACATTGGATGGGATTAAGCGTAGACAGATTTTTGATGACATCAAATTTATGGAGAGTGAGCAAGGGTGGTCAATACCTCTCGATAAAGTACGAGAAGGGAAAAGAGTTTATTACAGGTATTCCGATAAGAATTTCTCAATCAAAAAACAAGCAATTAATGAATCAGAAGCTAATCAGTTAAAAGAAACTCTCTCAATTCTAAACAGATTTAAAGGAATGCCACAATTCGATTGGATGGAAGAAATGCTTGTTAGGCTCGAGTCAACTTTCAACTTAAAAACTACAATAAATCCAATTATTGATTTTGAACAAAATCCCTATTTGAAAGGATTAAACTTTTTTAGTGAGTTATTCAATGCAATTCACTATAGAAAAGTACTAAATGTTTGTTATCAAAGTTTCAAACAAGAGAACCCCATTGAAATATGTTTACATCCATATTTTTTGAAGCAATACAATAATAGATGGTTCTTATTTGGATTAAACGAAACTAAAAATTCAATTTCAAATCTTGCACTAGATAGAATAATTGAAGTTAATGAAGTTAACAAACAATTTATTGAAAATGAAATAATTGATTTTGAAGAATACTTTGATGATGTTGTTGGAGTAACCGTTACAGAAAACCAAAAACCAATTAAAATCCTGCTCCAAATAAGCAACGAACTATTTCCTTACATCGAAAGTAAACCAATACATGGTTCACAAAAGATTAAGGAAAGAACCAGCGAAAGTGTGATAATCGAATTGACTCTTCAGTTGAATTACGAATTTATTTCTTTGGTCTTTTCTTATGGGGAGGAGGTTACTGTTATTGAACCAGAGGAATTGAAAACCATTATAAAAACGAAAGCAGAAAAGGTATTTAAAAATTATATTTAACTTGTGCGGAATGACTGCACAGATAAAGTTTTACTTTGCATCAGTTCTTTGAAATACTTGCCACAAGATATTGATTCGTGGGTGCTGGTCTCAGATTTCGGTTTGAGACAATGATCGGCATCTTCTCCCGACCTCTGGTTGGGATGAATGTCACTTAGGCATTTTTAACAGCGGTTATTGATTTCAATTTCAATAATATGAAGTTGTTATTGATGTAATTATTAGTGATGAATAGGTATTGATTTTCAGTTATTATGATTGAAATATTCATACAAAAAGAGTATCCGGCAGGTGTTTTCAAAGTCCTTCAAAACTTTAGACATGAAAATTGAACAGGCACATATCGACCAAATACGGAAGCAATTTGCAGAACTGCAAAGCAAGGAGGACTTAGTGAAACTATTAAGTGACGCTAAGAATATGCTGTATGGTGAGGAGTGCAAGCCGGTTCAATTAAAATCATTGACCTATTATGCTAATCCCACACTTTGCAAAAAGCGTTATCAGACTTTTACCATCAAGAAAAAGTCGGGTGCAGACAGAACCATCCATGCACCCGTGAAAGGGTTAAAATCTATCCTTCGCTCTCTAAACTTTGTGCTTCAATGTGTATATGAACCACATGAAGCAGCAACAGGTTTTGTTTTGGAAAAGTCAATTGTAGACAATGCCAAAAAGCACGTGGGGCATCATTATGTCCTAAACATGGACTTGAAAGATTTTTTTCACTCTTTCGACCGAAACAGAGTGAAGATGGGCTTTATGTATGAGCCATTTAACCTGAATGGAGACAAAGAACCATTAGCATTTCTGTTGGCAAGTCTTTGCACTCATCCTTTTGAAGTTGATGGAGAAGAAAAAACGGTACTCCCACAAGGTAGCCCGACATCTCCAACTTTAACGAATATTCTTTGCAAAAAGCTTGACCGAAGACTTACCGGACTTGCCAACCGATTTGGAGCAACGTATACAAGGTACGCTGACGACATTACATTTTCGTCACCACACAACATCTATACTGATGAAGCTTTTAACAATGAGCTAAAGCGAATAATTGAAGATGACCAAAAACTGGTCATCAACCCGAAGAAAACACGTTTACAAAAAGCCGGGTATCGCCAGGAAGCAACAGGCTTGATTGTAAACGACAAGGTAAATGTCCGCAGGAGATATAATAAGCAAATCCGTATGTGGCTGTACTATTGGGAAAAGTACGGCTATGAAAAAGCGGAACAGATTTTTAAACGGGATTACATTGCTGATAAAGGACATGTGAAAAAAATGAATGCACGTTTAATAAATGTGCTGGACGGGAAATTGGAATTCCTAAAGATGGTGAAGGGTGCTGAGGATGGGACTTATAAAAAATTGAAGATACGGCATAACAAGCTATTAATAAATCTGGATCTAAATAAACCAAAAATAGATGAACATACAACTAAAGTTATTCTATCCTCAAATGAAAAAGAAGTATTACATGATCCTACCTTTGTGGTCAATCAATTAAAAAAATTTACTTCTGATCCAATATTGAAGTGGACTACTCATTTTTGGGATATCCCCCAAGAAACAGATTCTGATGGTCATTCACTGCGAGGTATAGAAGATCATTTTACAGCAGTTAATTCAAGATTTGATGAGTTTGTAGTAATAAAAAAGTACAACAATAATTTATGGTGGAAAGTAATATATCCATTCATATTTCAAAACAAACTATCAGAAAAAAATAATACTGAAATTCCTTTTAAGTGGGGAGAATATGATCTTAAAGTAGGATGGCAATACCCAAAACTTATTACAGAATGGACTAAAAATAATTATGATAACCTTCCCCCGGCTTTAAAGAAAACACCCTTTGAAATGCCAATTCCAAAAGAATTTATAACCGATGGAGCTAATCGCAAATACCAAGAGCTATTTGGAAAGGAGATTAGGTATTTTGGGGATATCATTCAATTGTTTAAGAGAGAAATTGAATTCAGGGAAGAAACAAAGGATTTCTACTATGAAGTAAAATCGCTTGCAAAACAGGAAATTTCTGAGTTTAGTGTAAACGGTCTAGAATCCCTGAAAGAATTTTTCTTTTTTACCTACACAGCCCCAGTCCTAAAAGCTATTAGGAGAATTTTTCGTATGATTCAAACTAGGACCGAACATAGAGAGGTCATTATAGAGTGTAAAAAATTTACTGATCTCAGTTTTATTGAATTAAGAATAATTCATAAAAATTCTGTGTCGAATAGAGATTCTGAAGATAATAAGATTACAAACCCATCAGGCGATTTACTGGAAGTAGTTAAAAATCTAATCAGTATATGTGATTTTGAAATAGAATCCAGTTTTAAAGATGGAAAGTTCAGAATAACATATTTAAGTCCAGATACCAAAGTAATAAAACATAATAATCAATACCACTTAAGACCTTTAAAGCAATCATTGGATTCAATATATGGTTTCACCTACGTTTTAAAGTTTCCAATATGAAGAAAATTTTATTATTAGAAGACCGACCCGGTAGACAGATGCAATATCTTGATCCAGAAAAAATTAAAAAACTTAAGACCACAAAAGATTTAAAAATACTTTTGGGTAACGATTGTAGGTATATGATTGATAAGTTGAATCACGCTGATGATTCGGAATTGAACGATTTCACATTAATTATTATACACCGTTCTGCATTATCGAACGTTGGAATTGATACTGTAACAAATCATTGTAAAGTCAATAATAAATATCTAGTATTCTTTAGCGGAGGTATCAGCCAATCACTATTTTCCTCGCAGTCTTTCCAATATCTATTACTTAATTCAAAAGATTTTTACCAATCTAATATGTTTAACTTTCTTGATAAATTTATAAAAGGAGAAATAGAACACATTACAGAATTAATCTATGGAAATAACTGGAAGTTAAATCTTATGCTCAACTATAGGCAACTACTTCTTAAAGGAGAACTTGGGCGTACAGAAGAAGAATTTAAAGAAAATATAGAGAAGTTAATTGGAAAATTGCCATTAGAGGAACTTAATAAAAAAATCAAAACAAAAATCACTTTGATATGAATGCTATTCTGATACATGCAAATAATTTAAGTCCTTTTTTCGTTGATAAATTTCCAGGAGACAAGGTAGTGATAGACTATTCACAAAGCATTCAGCGCTGGAATTTTAATCTTGATAGATTTTTACATGAGGAACTTTCAAACGCTTTTAAAAACCATGAATACAAAGTAATATTCATCTCTTATACTTTATCACAACAAAACTACCTGGAATTAACAGGTTTACATATAGCAGCTCATATAAGATTAACCTGTGAATTTAATCATCAACATACTCCTATTGTTTTTATAGGTCCAGAAACACCTTGGGAAATTGCAAAACTTTCTGAGTTTAGTAATATTCTATTTACTCATGGTATTTTTTACACTGACAAATTGGATATTGGTAGTATTCAAAATCAATATAATTGGATAATTGAGAAAAAGCCTAAATTAACAGATGAAGAACTTACAAAAAGTATTAAGCGACTTCAAATAATCCCACCTGCCAACTACCAATCTCATCATAGTATTGACAATGAACTGGCATTATTGCGATGGTCAGAATACCTTCAATGTGATCGACAAATCAGTGAGGTAAAGGAAAACCTGAAAACGGGACTTTATTTTAAGTACCACCGGGTACTTAATCCTGTTAAGCCATCTAAAACGGGTACCCCTTATTTAATCTCTGGTGAAGGGAAGGTTCTATTGATTGATGATGAGGCGGAAAAAGGTTGGGAAGATTTTTACAAATGTTTTTTTCAGTACAACATAAATAATAAATCAATTCAATTTGAAACATTGAAGCTCGATTTTAAGTCTTCAACTCAAGAAAACATTATAAAAGAAGCATGTTGTAAAGTAACAGAATTTTATCCTGACATAGTACTTTTAGATTTGCGGTTATGCGATAAAGATTTTAACACAAACCCTCAATCAGAGCCAAAGGATTTTACGGGATATAAAATCTTAGAAGAAATAAAAAAAATCAATAAGGGTATTCAGGTGATTATTACTACTGCTTCAAACAAAGTGTGGAACTATCAATCCACCTATGATGTTGGAGCAAATGGATATTTAATAAAAAAAGGTGATTCTGATGTTGCAGAGGATATTAAAAACATAAAACATATTGTTGAAACCAATCTTATAAGAGCTGGTTACTTAAAGTGTACTTGTAAAAAAATCGACAGCTTGAGAAATTCACTGGATTCTGGAATAAGACATAAAAAAATAAATAGAAATTTTGGCAAAGAACTAATAAATTTATTAGAAATCTCATTCAGGATGTATGATAATGTACGAACAAATGAAGATTTTGCATACGCTTATCTTGCTTTATTTAAATGTCTTGAATTAATCGCAGATGAGTATACATTTATTGATTGCGGAATTTGGCAGGTTGTTGGACCTACTCCCTTAAATCATTATTCGTGGGATGATCAAATGAAAAAATATAAAAAAATAGATCCTCCTAGATTTAAGAATGATATTCCAACAACCTTTGAAAAAATTGCTGCGTTGTCCTTTCAATTGTTGAAATACAAGGATACTGATGTTCAGCAGTTATACTATTCTATAAAAAGGAGAAACGAGTTTATTCATCCTTCAGAAAAAGACCTTTCAGAAAAACTCAAAGAAGAATGTAAAAGAATATATAATCATGAAGGATATTTTGTTTTGCTCAAGCAGATATCTGATATTGTAAATAAAATCACACAATGAAAATTTTTGACCATTTCCAACACATCAATCTCACCAACGACCAACGCCAGGCGTTGGAAAAGCTTCATGCTTTTTTAGAAAGTGATGAGCGGATATTTATCCTTCAGGGATATGCAGGTAGTGGTAAAACAAACTTATTAAAGGGTTTTGTTGAGTATCTGCAATCTTTGGAAAAGAAATACCAATTGATGGCTCCAACTGGCAGAGCTGCAAAAGTCATCAATCAAAAAACAGGCTTTGAATCTACCACCATCCACAAAGGAATTTACAGCTTTGAGGAATTGCAGGAAATCAAACAAGGTGAAGATGAAAACGATGTTTCGTTTTTGTACCAATACAAAATCAGAAACAATCCGGAAGTTCATGATTCGGTTCTAATAGTGGATGAAGCATCTATGGTCAGCGATATTTTGAGCCAAGGCGAGTTTTTCCGCTTTGGAAGTGGGCATTTGTTGCGAGACCTAATGACTTATGGAAGAATTCAAGAAGCTACCACAACCAGCAAAATCATCTTCATTGGTGACCCTGCGCAGTTGCCACCAATAGGAATGAACTTCTCCCCTGCACTTGACCCGAATTATCTAAGTGAGACTTACAAGGTTTCTGTTTCGCAAGCGGAAATGAAGGAAGTGAAAGGTCAAGATGCCAACAATGGCATTTTGATTTCGGCCACTAAAATAAGGCAGTGCCTTACTTCTGGCTACTTCAATGATTTTGATTTGAGAGAAAATGGACGGGACATTTTCAATCCAGCTTATCAAGATTACTTAGAAACCTACAAGGCGCAACAAGACCAAAAAATAATCATCTGCTACAAAAACAAAACAGCACTTGATTTGAACCGAGCTATCCGCAGAGAAAAATTTGGAGATGATTTACCCATACAACCATCTGACACAGTTATCATAGGAGGAAACAATTACCGCTTAGGTATCATGAACGGTGAATTTTCGGTTGTTTCAGAATCAAGTCCACAGGTTGAAAGCAGAGATGTTAGTTTTTACATTGAAAAAGGAAAAACAAAAACTGTTAGATTAACTTGGAGAGGAATTAGCCTTGTTTTACCTGATGAAAACAATCAGCCCAAAACCAAAAACGGATTTATTTTAGAAAACTATCTATACGGTGATAACTACTTAAAACCCGAAGAGCAAAGAGCCCTTTATGTGGATTTTAAAAACAGGCATCCCAAACTAAAAAAGGGTACAGAGGAATTTAAGGAAGCCATTATCAACGATAAGTATTTCAATTGCATACTTTTGAAATACGGTTATGCAGTAACCTGCCACAAAGCCCAGGGCGGTGAATGGTCAAATGCCTTTGTATTTTGGGACAGAGGAACGCAAGCCAACTTCAACTTTTATGAATCGGAACATAACCGCTCAGGTAAGACGAATTCAGAATTTTACCGTTGGGCATATACAGCAGTTACCAGAGCATCCAAGAAACTGTTTTGCATCAATCCACCGTATTTTTCATCGTTTTCAGCCATGAATTTTATTGATGTAAATGTTCAACAAGCTTTCAATGAGTTGACAGGACAAGCAAATCCGATAACTGAAATCAATATCGATGAAGTTTTACCGGAATTGGAAAAATTTGGTTTAGCTGATGCACCATTGACTATTCAAGATCATTTCATTCAGAGGTGGTATAATCTCCGAAAACATTACATAGATATTGAAGCTTGGCAGAAAGTTGGGTATGAAATACGATATATCTTCAAAAGAGAAGCCCAAACAGCAGCATTCAAACATTGGGTTAATGGTCAGAATGTTTTTAGAGGTAATTTTCAAAAGCTACCTGCACAAACCAATTCTGATGAGTTATTTGAAACCATCACAAAAATACTAGAGTGCGCTACTCCGGTTGTGGTAAACAGGAACACTGTTGAAGGTATTCTGGCCCAAATTGAATTTGATGTAGCAATTGAAGAAGAGAAGCCTTTCTTGAAAAATCTGTTTGATGTGATAAGTAAAGGTTTAAAAGATGGGGAAGAAATAGCAAATATTCAGCATTTACCATTTAGGGAGAGATATACAATTATAAATAACGGTCAAACCTGTGTTATTGATTTTATCTACGATGGGAATGGCTTTTTTGGCAATGTTCAGCCATTAGAAAACAAATGCGATAGTATTGAACTTCTCGCCAGAATCAAATCCATTGTAAACAACCTAAAAGAAGCAGATTATGTCATTTAAAGAAATCAATGAACTTAGACAAGCGGGAAAGCTTGATGAAGCTTTGCAAATGGCAAATAAGGCTTTAGAATCAGAACCCTATAACATTTGGAATAAGCGGGCTGCTGCATGGGTGTATTATGATTATCTCAAGAAGAACGCTCAACCTGAATTATATGAAGCATTCAAGGATAATCTTATAAAGATTAAAGACCTGCAATTACCCGAAGATGAGAAAATGGTGTTTGACAATTGTGCATGGCAAATCGGTAGTTTAGTTTTTGCATTACATAATACGGAGCATGTTGATTATGGCAAAATCAATGAGTTATTTGAAACCATCACAAAAATACTAGAGTGCGCTACTCCGGTTGTGGTAAACAGGAACACTGTTGAAGGTATTCTGGCCCAA
>JAAYFR010000215.1 GCA_012728155.1 Bacteroidales bacterium
AATAACTCTTTGGAATGTAAATTACAGCACCGACCAAGATACCGACCAAGATACCGACCAAGATATTTTAAGTGTTGAAGAACGCCGATTGTTATTAATTGATTTTTGTATAATACCACGTTCTCGTTTAGAAATGATGAACTTTTTACAAATGAAACACAATCCGACATTTCGAGTAAATTATCTCAATCCTTTATTGGAAAAAGGAATTTTGATAATGACTTTGCCGGATAAACCAAATAGTAAATATCAGAAATATGTAGTTAATGCTCCTAACTTGTGATTTTAAAAAAAATAATATGAACAAGTTGATTTTACCTTTTTTGTTTGCTTTATCATTGGTGTCATGTACCCCGAAAAGCAATTTTTTAATTGAGCGAGAGTTACTTCAAATGCTTGACGAAAAAGATTACTTCCGAATAGAAATATTTTTGGAAGAAAAACGCTCTGAACTCTCAAAAGATATTGTTTTATACGTTGAGGCACATTTGCAAAATGCATTTAACCGTACCGAACAGTCATTGCAAACCATCGATGCATTGCTCTCACATTACGATAAATCTCTGAATGATACTCTCCTTTTAAACGTATATCAACTGAAATACGACAACTTGCTGAAACGGAGCATATATAGGGAAGCCGTCGAAGCATTGGAAATCGCTATGAACAGATATGGATATGTTTTAGATAGCGTTGCCTTGGCGAATATGCGTGAAGCGTACAACACCGTTGAGCCGTTGAAAGAACTTCCTCCGCAAAAAATATATTTAACCGATGACGTAACCATTCCCGTTTCCCGCAATCAATTCAGTCATGTGATTATGCGGGTTTCAGGCAACGGACAGTCTGAAGATTTTGTTTTCGATACCGGAGCCATGTTTTCAACCATATCCGAAAGTTGTGCGGTGCGGTTGGGCATTCGTATATTGCAATCTGCGGTAAATGTCGGCACTTCTATCAACAGCAAAGTTCAATCAAAAATTGGTGTTGCCGATAAATTGCAAATCGGCGAGTTATTGTTGGAAAATGTCGCCTTTCTTGTACTGCCCGATGAGATGCTCACTTTTCCTCAAGTTAATTATGCCATTCACGGAATAATCGGTTTTCCTATCATGTATCAGATGAAAGAAATTTCCATACAACAAGATGAAATCCTTACGGTATCTGTCCGTCCAAAGAAACGCGATTTGCGTAATCTTTTTCTTGACGGGCTATCTCCCATTGTTCAGTTTGAAGTAGAAGGCGACACAGTACTTTTTAAAATGGATACAGGAGCAAACACTTCTGATTTTTCCGAAAAATATTTTTCGACACATAAAGATATAATCCTTGCAAAAGGAACTCCAAGAATTGCAAAAAGGGGCGGTGGTGGCGGCATCATTGGGCAAGAAGTGTACGATTTAGAAAATGTACGACTAAAAATCGGCGGACAAGAATTTACAATCCCAACTATTACGGTGCTACCCGATAAATTTTCGTTTTTTGAAAACTATGACGGCAATTTGGGGCAGGACGTGTTGATGTATTTCAACAAATTCATCCTGAACTTTGAAGATATGTATTTGGCATTTGAAAACTAATTCAATAACGGACAAAATACCAGTAGATAACGGGCAGTCTGGAGGCAGTCGGACAGAAAAGTGCGATTTCGAAAACTGTTTCGCACGCATCAGGTTCATCTCGGCGGAAAAGTTTGTACCCTGCTTTCCGCCCGAACACCAAGCCGTCGACCATTAGCGGCATCCCAACAAAATTGACTAGGTACACAAAGAACCGTAAAAAGCATAAAGAAAATGACTGAGATTTGGGAAAAAACATTTTTATCTGATAAAATGTAGAAAACAAAATGGATAACTTATGGAAGCCATTTAGCCCTTACTTTTTGTTTTATAGACTTGCTGCTAATTTGCCGTTTACGGATCAAATGGAATTAATCATAGTTTTTTCATGCAAAGATAATAACACCAACAGGATATTATACTTGACCCTCTTTTATGACTTTAATCCTAGACAAAAGAGCATAAAAAAACCCTCCAAATCTCTGAATTTGAAGGGTTTGTCTTAATTTTGTTGCCTTTTGGCTTTTGTTTCAAGTGATCCGCCTGGGGCTCGAACCCAGGACCCCATCCTTAAAAGGGATGTGCTCTACCTGCTGAGCTAGCGAATCGACCTAATGCTTTCTTTCAAAAGCGAGTGCAAAGATAAAATCTTTCTTTTAATTCTGCAACTCTTTTATCGATTAAATTGGAGTTTTTTTAACTTAAAATGACTACTACTCTAAGGGTTAGAATGATACTGTTAGTAAAACTAATATTATCAATATTTTATTATAAATATATTGAACATAATCATTACTGTTCCATTAAGATCTAAAAGCGTTCTTTAACAGACAAAACTCTCCTATGAGATATGTTTACTTAAACTAAATTTCAAAATGATAGAGATCGTTTTAGTCTTAATGAGCCAAATTTATTTAATTATTAATTCGTTCCAAATTTTAATGGAACACTAGTGCCATGTAATAATGAACCGTCCAAAAAAGCAACGTTAGCAAATCTGGCAGTGGAGATCTTAATTTGTTTGCTATACTTCATTAAAAACATCTCCATAATACGCTTTGAAGTACACATCATATTCGATAGAACCGACATCTA
>JAAYFR010000216.1 GCA_012728155.1 Bacteroidales bacterium
AAGTCCAACTCCATCAGCTCAAAGGCGCCAATAATTCCAAATCCAAAGTAGGGAAATTGGCTGTGAGGCAACAATTTCCAGACGATTTTGATGCGTTAAAAGAGCACCTTTCTGCTTATTTCCAGGCCGATGTGCAATTTAGCTATAACAAACGTGGTAAGGGAAAGATTACCATCCCGTTTGACTCTCCGGAGGATTTGGAGCGTATTATCGTTATGTTTGATAAAATGCAAAAATAATTGCTGATGATGAATCTGCCCGAAATCCTACTTTGTCTGTCGATCCTCTTTTATGTTGCGGATATTCAGGCGCAGAGTCATTCACCGGAACAACTTCGGGATAGTATCCCCCTGTTGATTGAGGATTCTACTTTTATCCAGCGCTCCGATTCGCTCGTCATTCATGCGAAAATGGGTAAAGAGGTGCTTGGTCAGCAGGACTCAATCCGGACAAAAGCAGACAAATCGCTTGTTGAAATAACGTCGGATAAGTTTTTTGCACCTTCCTATATGTTCAACCCTTCTCCACAGAAAGCGGTCATCTATTCAGCCATATTTCCGGGATTAGGGCAGATTTACAACCGCAAATACTGGAAATTGCCTATCGTATATGGAGCATTTGTGGGATTGACCTATGGCATTACTTGGAATAATGGTTACTATCGGGATTATTTAGGTGCCTATCAGGATATTATGGATGATGATCCTGTCTCCGACCGGTGGGAGAACTTGCTGCCATATGGACAGACTGCAGAAACGGTGGATACGGAATGGTTTACCGGGGTGTTGAAGCAGAGGAAAGACTATTTTCGCTATTACAGAGATTTGAGTATTATTGCTACAGCGGGCGTTTATCTGCTCTTTATTATAGATGCCTATGTAGATGCACAGTTGTTTAATTTTGATATGAGACCTGACTTGTCGATGCGCATGACCCCTGTAATCATCAAGGAAAACAGTTCTCATCAATTAGGGAGCTCCTCTTACGGATTGCAGCTAAGTTTTAATTTTTAACTAAAAAAATCTTATCCTCCAGGAATGAGTTTAAATTGGTATGGAGAGAGCTATTTTACTTTTATTGGTACTATTGTCTGTTAGTGCGGGGTTAGTTGCCCAGACTACCCTCTTTGAAAATTCGGATAGGAATCAACCGACGGATACAGACACCATTCAGGATAGTACAATTATTTATCCGGAAAGTATGACGGAAAAGCTGAGTGATCTCTTACGCAACTGGCAGCTCGATTTGTCGAGTGCGGAGCTCGATTGTGAAAGAGGGGAAAATGTGCTGTTTCATGATTCTGTCTATCTAAGCAGACTTCAAAACTTACCCTCGGAGATGGAGCTTTCCTTCAATAGCGTAGTGAAGAGCTATATAGAGATGTATGCGGTGCGGAAAAGGGATCAAGTAAGTTATATGTTGGCGTTGGGTGAATATTACTACCCTATGTTTGAAGAGGCATTAGACAGATATGGACTCCCTTTGGAATTGAAGTACCTGCCTGTAATTGAATCGGCATTGAATCCGGTAGCGGTGTCACGTGCAGGAGCCACAGGCTTGTGGCAGTTTATGCTGCGGACAGGCAAAGGTTATGGATTGGAGGTAAACAGCTTGGTAGATGAAAGGCGTGATCCTCATAAGGCGACGGATGCTGCCGTACGTTATCTCAAAGACCTCTATGCTATTTATGGAGACTGGAATTTAGTGATTGCCGCCTATAATTGTGGCCCGGGAAATGTGAACAAAGCAATAGCACGAAGTGGGGGTAAGAACGATTACTGGGAAATTTATTATCGTCTGCCGCGAGAAACCAGAGGTTATGTGCCTGCTTTTATTGCTGCCAATTATATTATGAATTACTATGTAGATCATAATATTTGTCCTGCGCACTCATCATCGCTGACAGTTGCACTCGACACGGTTGAAGTGAACGAAAGGATTCATCTGGAACAAATTGCAGGAGTGTTGAATATTCCCCTGGAAGAGTTACAGCGGTTAAACCCCCAATTTAGGAAGAATGTGATTCCCGGTGACTTCAAGGCGTATGCATTGGTATTGCCTACTGAAATGATGTATGCCTTTATCGATAAAAATGACACCATCATCAACTATGATAAAAGCCGATATTTTACGCACAGGGCTAATACCGACAGTTATTTGGATGGTTCCGTCTCTTCGGTATCGGGAAATACGGCCAATATCTACTACCGGGTAAAGAAAGGCGATAATCTTTCTACCATTGCCCGACGGAACGGTACGACTGTCTCCCGACTCCAATCGTGGAATGGACTTACCTCCACCAAACTCAGTATCGGAAAACAGTTGATCGTAGGAAAAAAAACACTTCCACCTCCAAAACCTGAGCTTGAGGCAAAACCTGAGCCTGAGGCAAAACCTGAATCTGAAAAGAATGATTATAACCGTGCCGAAACAGCGGGTGAAGAGAACATTATCTCCTCTTATTTGAAGGATCAAATAGAAAAGGTGGAACAGAAAAAAAATGCCGATGAGTTTGATGAGATGGAATCAATTCCTGAAGTGAAGGAAGAGCATCCTATGGAGCCAGAGGAAGAGAGTGAGGAGTCGACTACGTCTGTAGAATAGCTATACAACAATTACTTTTTTTGTAGATATGGTCCCATCGATGGTCTTAACCTTCACTATATATACTCCTTTGACAAGATGAGCCGATGAGTAGGTGTCTATATTTTTGCTTATTCCAATAACTTCATGATGGATTTTTATGCCGGACGAGTAGAAAATTTCCCACTCAACCAGTTCGTAATTCGACTCGATAATGATCCGTCGCACTTTATTAGAATGGTAGACAACCAATTTATAGTGTTCTTTTTCCGGATCTACCGATGTGGATGTTTTTCCTATCACATAAGGGGCGATTAACAAAGCGGTATTGACAGGATTTTCAATA
>JAAYFR010000217.1 GCA_012728155.1 Bacteroidales bacterium
CATTACAACTTTCATGGACTTTTCCTTTTAATATTTATACTGTTTAAATTCTAATTTTCTGATTTTGACTACAAATTTAGAAAAAGAATGATAATTGTGCTACTTTTACGGGAAAAAATAGCGAAAAAAATGGTAAATCGGTTTTTTATTGAGAAAATAAGCGCTTATTTCCCGTTTAACTTCACGGATGACCAAATAAAAGCGATTGAAAAAATTGTAGGTTTTCTTTTTTCAGGGATCAACGATCAAATTTTTTTATTGAGAGGATATGCCGGTACGGGAAAATCCTCTCTAATCGGAAGTCTTGTAAAGGCGATGACCGAGTTCAGGCAAAAAACCGTATTATTGGATCCTACCGGAAGGGCAGCGAAAGTTTTTTCGGGTTATGCAGATCAGCAAGCATTCACAATCCATAAAAAAATATATCGTCAGCAGAAGTTTGGCGAGGATTCGTTCCATTTTACCCTTTCCGAGAATCTGCATAAGGATACTCTTTTTATTGTGGACGAAGCATCCATGGTCAGCAATGAATCGTCCGATTTTTCCACTTTCGGCTCGGGAAGAGTATTGGACGACCTGATTGAATATGTCTATTCCGCACAGGGATGCAGGATACTTTTTGTGGGCGACAATGCACAGTTGCCGCCAGTAAAGCAGGAAAACAGTCCTGCACTCGACAGCGATATGCTGCGTTCATACGCATTGGAAGTAACGGAAGCAACCCTTACTCAGATTGTGCGTCAGGAGGAAGAGTCGGGGATACTGTATAATGCCACTATGCTGAGGGATGCATTGAGATTTCGACAGACAGGAGAGTATCCGAAGTTAAAGTTGATCGGTTTTACCGATGTGTTGCCTATTTCCGGCACGGAATTGATTGATGAATTATCCAATTCCTATCAAAAAGAAGGAATCGAAGAAACCATCGTCATCTCCCGTTCCAATAAAAGGGTGAATGCGTATAATAATGGAATCAGGAATAGGGTATTGTTCCGTGAAGAGGAGATAGCTGCAGGTGACCTGTTGATGATCACCAAAAATAATTATTTCTGGATAGAGAGTTTTGAGGAACTCGATTTTTTGGCAAACGGGGAGTTTGTAGAGGTGCAACGGGTTAGGGGTGAAGAGGAAATGTATGGTTTCAGATTCTGTAATGTGTTGCTGTATCACCGTGATTATGAAATTGAATTTGATGCGAAAATCATTTTAGATGTGTTGCATTCCGAAACGCCTGGCCTTACGCGAGAGCAAAGCAATCAACTCTTTTTCAATGTGATGGAGGATTATATCGACGTGCCCCACAAGCGGGAGAGGTATAAGAGGGTGAAATCAAATCCATGGTTTAATGCCTTACAGGTGAAATATGGTTATGCCGTTACCTGTCATAAGGCACAGGGCGGTGAGTGGAAGAATGTGTTCCTCGATCTGGGGTATATCCAGCAATCCTATATGGGTGAAAATTTTTACCGTTGGCTTTATACATCCATTACTCGTAGTTCAAGGAGGCTATTTCTTGTAAATTTGCCGAATGATTTTGTGGAGCTTTCCAAATAATGATTACTTTTGTAAGTGGCAAGAAATGCGACATTGTCTAAAAGTGAGCCAGTAATAAAAATTATCAGCAAAAAAATAATCAAATGTCGAAAAAAAGGGATGAATATATCGATCAGCTTTTGAGCGATCTTAGATTATTGGAACAACGCCTCTTTTCGGTGAAGGAAAGTGATGCGTTGCCTTTCTCATTCTTTAGTGCCTCTTTTGATCGGATCGAGAAGATCTCAAGATCGCTCCATGAACTGGAGCTGATGCAGATTGGGGAGATGAAAGAACAGATGGAGCGGTTGGTGAGTTTTCTGTCGGAAAACTCTTCCAAAGAGACGGATGAGATCGTAAAAGAGGAGGGTGTAGAAGCTCCCTCCAGAGAAAGAATAACTTTACCTGAATACCGTGATCCGAGAACGGATGAAATGGCCCCCTCTTCTATTGGCAAAGAACAAACTCTCCATTTCGAAAATAATGAACCGGAGAAACATACCCCGCTCTCTTTGAATGATTTTATCCAGGCCCCTCCCGCATTGTTGGATTTGAAACGAGGAATCAGTCTCAATGATCGTTTTCTGTTTCAGCGTGAATTGTTTAATAACAACCGGCAGGAGATGGATAAGGTAATGGAGACTTTAAACAAATTGGGTAGCCTTGAAGAAGCAGAAAATTATTTGATGCGCCAATACAATTGGGACTTCGAAGATCAAACGGTAAAAGAGTTTCTACTGGTCATCAAAAAAGGATTTGAGTAAACACAAAAGTAGTGAGCATAGGAAAACTGTATGTGGTGCCCACGCCGATAGGCAATCTGGAGGATATGACGTTAAGAGCGATCAGAGTACTGAAGGAGTGTGACCTGATTCTTGCGGAAGATACGCGTACCAGCAGTGTCTTACTGAAACATTTTGGCATAGAGACTGCTATGCGGTCCCATCATAAATTCAATGAACATCGGACGGTGGGATCTGTTGTGGAGAGGATGAAGGGAGGAGAATCTATCGCTTTGATATCAGATGCCGGCACACCCTCTGTTTCCGACCCCGGGTTTTTGCTGGTTCGTGCTAGCCTGCAGGAGGGGATAGAGGTGGAGTGTCTTCCTGGAGCGACCGCCTTTGTGCCTGCCCTTGTTGAATCGGGATTGGCATCCGAACGTTTTTGTTTTGAAGGCTTTTTGCCACAAAAGAAAGGAAGACAATCACGTTTGCTACAACTCTCGGAGGAGCACCGGACTATGATTTTCTATGAATCGCCCTATCGGGTGTTGAAAACACTTTCTCAGCTTGCGGAGAATATGGGGGACGACCGTTTGGCTTCGGTGTCGAGAGAGATATCGAAATTCTATGCGGAGACAGTCAGGGGTACTCTGCGAGAGTTAATTTCCCACTTTAACGAAAATGAACCAAGAGGAGAGTTTGTCATTGTAGTGGCAGGAAAATAAAACTATTTGATAGCATCAATCGTTTAATAGAAAGAAAAAATTTAATCGTATGAAGAAGATTGGAATACTGTTTTTTGTTATTGGATTCGTCGTTGCATGTACCAATGTGAGAGAATCGAAAGAGTATAAAGAGCTTCAAGCTCAACGTGATTCCTTATTACAGCAGTTTGCTGGTACGGAAACTGAGGCCGCCGAAATGATGGCAGTGATCAGCGAGGTTGAGGAGAATTTCGCCAGAATAAGAGAAGCGGAGAAATATATCTCTACTCAGTCGGCAGATGGAGGTGAAATGAGTAAGGCTACCCGGGATAAGGTGAATGATAATTTTAAGATGATCAACGAGATATTACAAAAAAATAAGGCGCAATTAGATGAGTTGAATAAGAAATATAGTGGAAGTAATAAGGAAATTGTATCATTGAAAAATACGATCACCCGGTTGAATAGCGAGATGAGGGAGAGCTCGAAACGATTGACAGAATTGCAAACTCAACTGGCACAGAAGGATGAACAAATTATCCAACTATCACAGGATATCGCTTCTCTCGCTGTTGAGGCGGAACAGCAATCGCATACTATCATGGAGCAGGATCGATCATTACATACCGCTTACTATGTCTTTGGTACCGCCAGAGAGTTGAAGGATCAGAAGATCCTTTCCGGGGGATTTCTCCAACAGACGCGTGTGCTGCAGGATACATTCAATAAAGATTATTTTTTGAAGATAGATATCCGCGAGGTAACCGAAATACCGTTGTATAGCTCTAAAGGTAAACTCTGGTCTACACATCCCGAAGGTACCTATGAGTTTGTGAAGGGGGATGACGGAAATCTCACTTTTTTAATTACCGATACCCAGCGCTTCTGGAGCCTTACCAAATATTTGATTATTGAAGTGCACTGACCCTTCTCCCTCTCTTTGGTGATGCGATATAAGAATCTTTTTATTGATCTGGACGATACCCTCTGGGATATCCATAGAAATGGGAAGGAGTGTTTGGAGGAGATTTATCGTGATTACGGATATGAGGAATTTTATCCTACGTTCGACGCATATTATGATATTTATATGCCCGGCAATCATCATCTATGGGGATTATACAGGCAGGGGGAGATTACGAAGGAGAAGCTTATAGTGGAACGGTTTTTGGCTCCTGTAAGGGAGTTTGGGATCGTTGATCCCGAGTATGCAAAGCGGTTGAGTGATGATTTCCTGGAAAGAACTACCCTTAAAACAAGGTTGATCGAGGGAACGTTGGATCTGTTAGACTACCTGAAGCCTAAATATCGGATGCACATCCTTTCTAATGGATTCAGGGAGGTGCAGTTTAAAAAGATCGAAAATTCAGGCTTAAAACCTTATTTCGACAAGGTGATCCTCTCCGAGGAGGCACAGATTAATAAACCCCATCCCGATATATTCACTTATGCATTGAAGAATACCAATTCAAGGCGAGATCAGACGATGATGATAGGTGATAGTTGGGATGCCGATATCGTTGGGGCACACCAAAGCCGTATAGCGCAGATATGGTTCAATCCGGAAGGGATGGCCCCGGATGGATTTGAACCAACCTTCACGGTGCAGACACTCGAAGAGATCAAAGAAATTTTGTAATATGTCGGGTTTATTTGAAATAGGGTTTCAAGGTTTCTAACCAATTGATAATACGCTCTTCTGTCAATTCGGGTTCCGAATCATCGTCGAGTGGGAGACCCACAAATTTGCCCTCTATAAATGCCCTGGAATATTCAAAATCATATCCTTTGGGAGATACTTCTCCAATGACGGTAGCCCCTTTCTGAGTGACAATTTCATACAGTATACCGATGGCATCCACAAATGAACCGGGATAAATAGAGGCATCGCCTAAACCAAAAATGGCGATGGTTTTCCCTGACAGGTCCAGCTTTTCGAACTTGGGATAAAAATCATTCCAATCATCCTGCAGATCTTGCACACCCCATGTGGAAACGCCCAAAATCAACACATCATGGGTGAGGAACGGCGTTTCATCTCCCTCATGGATGTTTACAAGGGTGGGGGAAAAATCAGCCAATAATTCGGCGATTTTTTCTGCTGCATTCTTGGTATGTTCGGTGCTCGAACCATAAATAATCGCGATCGACTTCATGAGAATATTCTTTTTTATGTTCGGAGCGGGAATATACCGCCTCTAATAAATGGCGTATCTCCGTCTCCCGGCCGTGATTTTATATAGATAATCGTGTAAAGTTAATATAAGTTTTAATTTTTTGTGCATCTTTTCTCCTATTTTTGTGCATCTTTGTATCCAGATTAACTTAATCGGATCCATCTCTTTCCCGGAATCCAAAAGCGCGTAATAGAGGCCTATCAGTGAATCTATTATTTTTCTTGCCTCTGCTGGAACCGGGAAAATGGTAAATGAAACCAGTTATGTATAAAACAGACAGAGGAAAAACAATTCGTTCGATTATCTACTCTTTACTGATAGTCGTTGTTGTGTCATGCGGATCAAAAAAAGAAGAACAACAGGCTAATCAGGAAGATCTGGGAAAAAAAGGGTGCCGGTATGAGTATGGAATAGTTATCGATTCACTCTGTGTAACGCATTATGAAATTGAGCGGGGGCAATATCTTGCCACCATCCTCTCTGATTTGGGATTTGACTCAAATGCGAGGGAGAATATCATAGAGGCACTCTCACCTACTTATCCACCTTCGAGACTGCAGGTCGGAAATTCTTATGCAGCGATTACCGATTCTACTGCGGCCGTGAAATATGTGGTTTTTGAGAAATCGTCTACCAATTTTGCGATTGTTGATCTATGCGGCGACACAATCAGTGTATATGACTATACAAAACCGGTTACCCTGAAACGAGAATATGCCGAAGGAATTATCACCTCTTGCCTGTGGAATACGATTATCGAGACAGGCGCACCAGCTATGCTTGCCCTCAAACTCTCGGATCTGTATGCCTGGCAGATCGATTTTTTTGATGTCAAAAAAGGGGATTCGTTCCGGTTGATGTATGAAATGGCCTATATTGATGACACTACTATGGTGGGGGTCTCTTCTATAGAGGGGGCGGTCTTTATCCACCAGGATAAGCCGTTCTGCGCTATCCCGTTTCAACAGGATTCTATCATGGAGTTTTTTGATGAGGGGGGAAATAGTCTGCGAAGAGCATTCTTGAAAGCGCCGCTCGATTTCTTTCGTATCACATCTAAATTTTCCAATTCTCGCTATCATCCCATCCTGAAACGTAGCCGGCCACACCATGGTGTCGATTATGCCGCGCCGGTGGGGACGCCAGTAAAAACGATAGGCGATGGGGTGATCATCGAAAAAGGATTCCAGAAGGGTGGAGCTGGAAATTTTTTGAAAGTGAGACATAATGCCACCTATACGACCACCTATATGCATCTGAGCCGTTTTGCCAAAGGTGTGGAAAAGGGTCGTTCGGTAAAACAGGGGGAAGTGATCGCATATGTGGGCTCTACAGGCTTATCTACCGGACCGCATCTCGATTTTCGCGTCCACAAAAACAATCAACCGGTCAATCCCCTTACCATCGAGTCGCCTCCCTGTCTACCGGTGAAGCCTGAATTAAAGGATAGCTTCCTGATGGTGAAGAGGAGGGTGATGAATGAACTGGATAGCCTTCGGATTACAAGAGAAATTATTCTTTGATTTTTATTTTTGTCGCACGCTTTAATTTGGGAAGTTTCATCCTCTTGGAATTGCCCGCAATTCTTTTTCTGAGCAGCATAAGAAAGCGTTTACTGGGATTGCTTTTTAAATAGGACTCTATATGACGTGCCCGTTTTTCTTCCAGTATCTGATCTATCTCGATGAGGATGCCCGATTCTTCCACATCACCGAACTCATTGTTGATGGCGGTGCCGAAGAAACGCATGGTGGGCGATAAACTCATATAGGCGTTGATCAGCGGAGGTATGTTGTAACCAAGTATACGTACCTCTTTGTTGAGTATTCTGTAATCTTCATTAAATTTTTTCCCGATAAAGAGCTGCTTCATCTGTTCGAAATCGGTATTTGTCTTAAGCGGATCGATGGGAGTGACCAGATTTTTGTTATCCGGAAAATGCTTGCGAAGAAAATAGAGTATCATATTGCGCGCATCCTTGTTGTAGGTGCCGTACATGGTCACTTTTCCGAAAAAATATTTGATTTGGGGATCAATTACGCTGAGTGCTCCCAATCCATCCCATAGGTTGTCGAGGGCGAAGATACCCTTTCTACTCATCAATGTGGACTGATATTCGAGTGAGACAAATGATCGGCCTAATTCTACCGTATGTGGCAGGTATTCCGTTATGAATTGATCTGAAAAATTGTAGAGATGAGCAGTTGCGAGCATAGGCTTGTTCTGTTTGTCGAATGCTACATCCGAACCGCAGATAAAACGATAACCACCCAAGATCTCCTCATTTTCGGGATCCCATACGATCATCTGCCGATAGGGTACATCCATCGTGTCGTATTGATCGATATCGGCCTCTAATCCTGTCCCTCCACCATAATAACGAAAAGCGATCTCACGCAATCGGCCAACCTCTTTCATCAAATTTGGCGAATCGTGTGCCGTAAAGACGTAAATTTCGTTGTTGGCTTTGTTGGTTGCCCTAACTCTCTTCCGAACGGTCAGTTCGCTTTTTATCAGATCTTTATCGATAGGATCAATGATTTTCTCCATACCATTTCTTTTTTGTTTGTTAGTGGACATCGTTACGCCATCGAATAAACCAAATCTTTTACCTGTTGAGCCCATTCAGACGCAGTTTTCGATTTGTCGAACATCTGCCAGGAGATAGGCCTCCCAAAAGTGATCGTGAATGATTGGTTGCTGTTTTTGAACATTTCACCCGGAAGATAAATCAATTCGATATTGAATTTCATGCCGGAGGCTTTTCGTAGATTGGCAAAGTTGTAAAAGAAATTGGAGTTCTTCCCTGCAAAATATATAGGGATGATATCTCGCTTATGTTCAGTTGATTTGATGATGAAACTCTTCATCCATTCCGAATCCCTAATTTCACCTTTCTGTTTTCTAGAGCATAATCCGGCAGGGAAAGTGATTATTTGGTTGTCGGAAGCATACGCTTCATTAATTGCGCGGGCCGACTCCTTTGCCTGGGAACCGTACTTGTTGATGGGGACAAAAATGGGTTTCAACGGATCAATATAATAGAGCACATCGTTTACCAGATATTGAATTTTTCCGTCATATTTCTCACCCAGAATTGCCGAGAGACAAATGCCGTCGAGCCCACCCAGCGGATGATTGGAGGCAAATGTAAACCTGCCTCCAACCGGTATGTTTTCTTCTCCCTTAATCTGAAGGGAGAGGTTGAACTCTTTCTCGATGAGGGCACGCATAAAAGG
>JAAYFR010000218.1 GCA_012728155.1 Bacteroidales bacterium
CTGGGGAACCGGTGCAGCTTCACGGGAGTTTTTGTATGTGGATGATGCGGCACGCGGCATCGTTCGCGCGGCTGAAAGCTATGATAAGCCGGATCCGGTGAATCTTGGTTCCTGCATGGAGATTACTATTAAGGAGCTCGTTGATCTGATTGCTGAACTGACAGGTTTTGAGGGTGAGATCATGTGGGATACGAGTAAGCCGGATGGTCAGCCGAGAAGGATGCTGGATGTGAGCGCGGCAGAAAGGGAGTTTGGGTTTAGGGCTACGGTGGAGTTCAGGGAAGGGCTGAAGAAAACGATTGAGTGGTACGTAACGCAGAAATAACATAGGTATAGCTGATGATAATAAGGAAAATTGCAGTATGGAGTTATAATACCCTCCATTCGCTAGCGGGTTTTATCCCCTATCTGTTAGATTATTTTCGCTTTCATAGTAATCGGAAGACTCAAGCAGATACGCGGTTCAATGTGAAATTGTCAGAATTATACCCATGTCTTAATGATAATACAGGTAAAACTCCCTTTGATGCTCACTACATATATCATCCGGCATGGGCAGCAAGAATTCTTGCCAAAACAGGCCCAGAGGAGCACGTGGATATTTCATCCTCTCTTTCTTTTGTGACTCTTGTCTCATCGTTTATTATGGTGAGTTTCTATGATTATCGCCCGGCAGAATTGAATCTCACGAATCTTTCCAGTGGTGCCGTTGATATCGTCGCACTCCCATTTGCTGATGGATCGATTTCTTCTCTTTCTTGTATGCATGTTGTTGAACATATAGGACTCGGAAGGTACGGCGATCCCATTAACTCCAAGGGAGATCTTTTAGCGGTGATGGAATTAAAAAGAGTGCTAAAACCTGGTGGTGATCTGATATTTGTAGTTCCGGTTGGCGGCGATGCTAAAATTATGTATAATGCTCATAGAATTTACACATATGATCTCGTTATGAAGATGTTTCACGGCTTTGAATTAATGGATTTTTCTTTAGTATCTGATACCAAAGGACATGTGAATGATTTTATATCGCCTGCTTCAAAGGAAAATTCTGATGAGTGTACATATGGGTGCGGTTGTTTCTGGTTCAGGAAAATAGTGTGAGGTACATATGGTTACGGTTAAATTAATGGGCGGTCTTGGAAATCAGATGTTTCAGTATGCTATTGGGAGATCATTGGCTCATGATCTGGGTGAAGAATTATATCTGGATGTGTCATTTTATGACAGAAGACATTCTTTGGATACAACACCCCGGCATTATGAATTGTTTCATTTGAATGTGAAAGGGAATGTAGTTAGGAGAGGAATTATTTCCAGAATGTTGATGTTATTTTTAGAAAATTTAGTGAAGAAATGCCCATTTATTTATCATAAATATATTCTGGAGAAGAAACTTGACTATAATCCCTAAATTATAAATAAAGAACATAATCTGTATCTGGATGGATATTGGCAATGCGAGAAATATTTTCTGCATAATGAAGCGATTATTCGTCAGGATTTACAGGTCATTACTCTACAGAGTAATGCAAATATGCGATGGAGTGAGTTAATTTCACGTACCACATCGATTTGCCTTCATGTAAGGAGAGGTGATTACGTAACGAATGCAGCGGCAAACTCGACGCATGGCCTTTGCAGTTTGGCATATTATTATGAATCTATAAAATATATCTCTGAAATGGTTCAAAATCCAGTATTTTTTGTGTTTTCTGACGATCTGGAGTGGACAAAAACAAACATCTCTATTCCTTATGAAGTCCACTATATGGATCAGAATGGTCCGGATGAAGATTATGAGGATCTTCGTTTAATGATGCAGTGCAAACATTTTATTATTGCAAACAGTTCATTCAGTTGGTGGGGGGCATGGCTTGGAAATTATAAGGACAAGATCGTGGTTTGTCCTAAGCATTGGTTTAATGATTCGGATTTAAAATCGGATATTATTCCCGAATCATGGGTGAGATTGTAGGGTTGGTCTTTCAAATGTATTGTGCAATCTAATATCTATGTTGATTGGATATCCATAATTTTCAAAAATTTTTTAGCACAAATTTCATCCGTCATGTTTTCCATGACCCATTTTCTTGGTTCAAACTGACTTATAGTTTCGGGTATATTCTGTATAATTTTTTCCAATTCACTTATTTCTCCCCATCTCAAACCTGTTTTTTCGCATAAATATGGAC
>JAAYFR010000219.1 GCA_012728155.1 Bacteroidales bacterium
CCATATGGGCTACGCGGATAAAAGGGAGTGGTCTCTTTCTGGGGCACCTCCTGCACCAGCCCGTAGAGTTCGGACGTCGAGGCCTGGTATATCCGGGTTTTCTTCTCCAGCCCGAGGATCCGTACCGCCTCCAACAGGCGGAGCGTCCCCACCGCATCGGTCTCCGCCGTATATTCCGGCACGTCGAAACTCACCTTCACATGGCTCTGCGCCGCCAGGTTATAGATCTCGTCCGGCCGCGTGGTCTGGATGATGCGGATGAGCGAGCTGGAATCGGTCATATCCCCATAGTGGAGATTCACCAGCCTCTCCCGGCGCATGTCCCTCACCCACTCATCAAAATAGAGGTGTTCAATGCGTGCCGTGTTGAAGGAGGAGGAGCGGCGGATAATCCCATGCACCTCATACCCCTTCTCAATCAGCAACTCGGCCAGAAACGAACCGTCCTGACCGGTAATCCCTGTTATCAATGCTACTTTCTTCATATGGTTATCTCTCTTTTTCTATAATAAAAGAGTTCCTTGCCGTACTTTTCCTTTAAGAAAATGCCTATCAAATTTTTCAACAAGCGCAAATAAGGATCAGCCAGAAAAACTTGTTTATTAATCAATAGATTCTCTCATCTTTATCTGCTTAATCGCCCGGCTACAGTCCGAACCCTTCAACTCGATAAAACGTACCGTATCCGAATTCATATTGTACAGCCCGTGATCACATTGCTTTTCAGACATATTCTTCATTATACCGTCATTAATTCGATAGCAAGCCAATTGATTCCGGTTTTGGTTTTTTCCGGAATAAGAGGATTTTCCACCTTTGTTGTCACTTAAAGCGATCAAGCGACGGTTATCACAAAATACGATATAAGCAGGGTCGGTATATTTCTCAGTCAACTTCATATTCTAAATTCATCAATTTATCATAATCCCTGTCCAACTGACGAGACACCTCATCAATTTTCTCAGCCTTTATTTGTTGAAGATCTTTGTCCAAAATAGAAGAAAGCTTTCCGTTTTTTACAAACCATACACCCACATCTTCAAATCTGACCCAACACTTCAAAGGAACGATTTCCTTCACCGCATCTTTTTGAGTCGTACTCACCTTTGCTGCATACAGCAAGTTGTTTAATGACGTAAGCAAGTAGGGACTATGGATCGTTATAAATACATTATGACGCCGTTTATCATTTGTCAGCTTTGCCAGATAATTGATTAATTCCCGCTGAGTGATAAGATAAAGATTTAATTCCGGTTCTTCCAAAAAAATATTGGAATATTGGGGAAGCATGAAATTCGATGTTAGTTGATTAAAATAGTCAACATCATTCTTATCGTAGAAAGTATATATCTGATTGCCTTTGGCCACACTTAGCACATGTTCGTTTTTTTGACGGGTAGAATGACCTCTCTCATTGAACCGGCGCTTCATTTCATTATAAATTTCCCAAATGAGTTTATTATTGATAGTTTCCAGTGAAACGCTATCTCTCTTTTTCTCATTATATACCCCTTCCGTTACATACAGTAAAATAACTAATAACGTCACTATGGATTGTAATCCGCTTGAAGCAATGGTAAAATCAATTGTTTGTTGATTCTTCAACCGAATCGTATCGTGACGGTTTGTCTTTTCAAAAGAGTAGTTTACGCCCAAATTTAAAATCCCGATAGGTGTGCCCGCATAATATGAGTGTGCTTCCTCCCAATCCGACATAAAACTCCGTATATTGTTCTCTTCTAATTTCACATCAAACCAATTCGGAATGATGGCTACAATATTTCTTTCCGAAAGGATATAAATCGTTTTCGGGCGGATATATCTCCATCGCTCTTTCCATTCAAATTGGAAGATCTCCGACGACTTGGAAAAAGAAAAACGTACCACATCCGTTTCGTATTCAATGTATGCGTCAGGGTGAATAAACCTTTCCAGCTTGTGGAATACCACAAGACGATTTTCAAAAATACCTTTTTTTTCAAAATAGGCAGGTGATTGGGCTGCACATATCTCTTTTTCCACCCAAGAGCAATAACAGGCTATCTTGTTGACAGTACTTTTTCCTGAACTTTGTAGTCCTATCAGCAAATTGATGCATTTTAATTCAATATCCACATCTGTGATAGGTTCTATATTTCTTATGATCAAATGCTTCATCGGTGAATACTCTTAAAATGTAAGGATACAAATTTACGAAATTATTTGAGAGTTGCCTTTTACTTTTATGTCTTTCAATAAAATAACCAATTGTTGTCTGATAATTGTGTAGCATTTTAAGTGGAATATTGCTGCTCTACTTGTACTGATTGTGAAGCAATCTCACCGGACTCTTTTGCGGCATGATATCACGATTCAACCTTTGTTATCCTTCTAATACTTTCTCTATATCAAGGTACATTAACTCCTTTTCAGGAATATCAGCGAACGTTCTTATTTCACAAATCAGGCTCTTATTTATTTCATAACTCGTAATAATATTATTGCATAATCTTTCCTGAGAAGCTTTTACATTGTCAATATAATGTTCATATTCTTGTATTTTTTCCTGAACATCCGGTCTATTAGGATCCATTTCATCCCAGACGGAATACTTATTCTGTTCAGACTCTTCCTTTAAAAACAATTTTAATGATTCTTCTAATGGCTTTAAATTGTCTTCTCTGTAATTATTGCAAATAAAAACACCTTCTTGCATTATTATTCTGGAATTGTTTCGTATATCAATAAAAGATTGATAACGACTATGACTTTCCAGTAAAAACACTTCTCTAGTCAATTCTCTTACACTTTCTTCAGTATTCTGTAATATCGACTCTTCTGAATAGTCCTCATAACCTTTAAACAATTTGTTTGATAATTCATTTATTTGTACTGCTCCCTCAAATTGTTCAGATATATCAAGTAAATCAAGATCCGAATTAGGAATAAAGAATATTGAAAAATAATTGTCAATATCTCCCTTGCTAATATCCGTTGTACTAGTAGGTGTGTCTATATTCTCCAAAGAGAAAAACAATGCTTTTGAAAAATTTCTTGTAAAATCTATCAAGGGAGTGGGTTTACCGTAATGCTGCAGTAAACTATAGTAAGACAGATCTGTTTTTGGAATTTTGCCCAATTTAAAATATTCTTGAATACATCTATTACTTTTACATAACGATAAAAAGTCTTGATTCCTCGTCTCTTCAAATAAAACACGTTGCTTAGAAGAGAATATCTTGAAAGAAGAGGACTCAATTCCTCTATAAATTCCTTGTGATTGTCGATGCTCCTCGTATATATTTTGAAAATCTTTAATGGTGTCAATCCTAATTATATTAAAATGATTGCTTTTTTCTTCAAAAGTCGTGTATTTTGGAATATTATTCATACAAAAACATTTAGTTTTGACTTTCAGTAAAATATCTGTTTCTGAAAACTTTTCTTTTCAAATTAATTATTTTGTATCCAGTTGCTCATATTGACCTACTCCCCCATGACAACCAAAAGAACTCCGGATA
>JAAYFR010000220.1 GCA_012728155.1 Bacteroidales bacterium
CCCACACAGAGAAAACCCGATATCACGCTGGCGAAAGAGAAGTTGGAGTGGAACCCGAGCGTACCCCTTGAAGAGGGACTGAAAGAGACCATCCGCTATTTCAAATTATTGCTGAACCTATAACTGCCGCATGCCCTATTTTTCAATTATTATCCCTGTCTATAACCGACCGGCAGAAGTGGAAGAGCTGGCGGAAAGCCTCACCCTCCAAAGCTGTAAAGATTTTGAGTTGATCCTTGTGGAAGATGGCTCAACCTTGCCTTGCTCCGACGTGATAGAGCAATATAGAGACAAAATCACAATCCGCTATTTTTTTAAAGAGAACAGCGGCAGGAGCCTGACAAGAAATTGGGGGATGGAACAGGCAAAAGGTGAATACCTGCTCTTTTTCGACTCCGATTTTGTGATTCCACCCGACTATCTCCAGACGGTAAAAACTGCATTAAACCAACATTATACCGATTGTTACGGCGGACCGGACAGGGCGGATGACTCTTTCACCGATTTACAAAAAGCAATCAGCTTCTCAATGACCTCATTCCTCACTACCGGTGGGATACGTGGCGCGAAAAAAAGCCTGGAGAAATTTACCCCCCGTACGTTCAATATGGGGTTCTCGAGAAAAGTGTACCAAGAGGTGGGTGGGTTCAAAGATATGTTCGGCGAAGATATCGACCTCAGTTTACGCATCCGTAAGGCGGGATTCACCACACAACTGATTCCGGAAGCTTTCGTGTACCATAAACGGAGGGTAAGCCTGAACTCATTCTACCGACAAGTACATGTCTTTGGCATGGCACGGGTAGACCTATCCCTGATGCACCCCGGATCACTCAAGGCGGTGCACCTGCTGCCATCCCTCTTCCTGCTGGGAAGCCTGCTGCTGCTCCTCTCCTCACTATGGCATCCCGCGGCAACCCTGCCCCTATGGCTCTATCTCTTGACCATCTTTATAGCTGCCTCCATCGAATATAAAAAAATCTCTGTCGGCGCACTCTCCATCCTCACCGCAGCTATCCAACTATACGGATATGGCTACGGATTTTTGAAAGCCTTTATCAAAAAAGTGGTTTTAAAACGGAATGACCGCCAAAATGAGTTGGAGAAATATTACAAAAAGAAATAACCACAGCTAAAGTTTCTCCCCATAAGCGAGATCACCGGCATCACCAATACCCGGCACTATATACGACGACTCGTTCAGGTCGGGATCGATGGCGGCCGCCCAAATAGTGCACTTCTCTTCGGGAAAATTGGCCTTACAGTACTCTATCGCCTGCCGGCTGGCTATGATCGTGGCAATATGAATATGCGCCGGCGTACCCTTGGTGAGTAACGCCCGATAGGTCAAATCCATACTGCTTCCGGTGGCCAACATCGGATCGGCCAGAATCAAAGTCTTCCCCTCGATGGAGGGAGAAGCAATATATTCGATATGAATATCAAACGATTGATGCCCCGTCTCTTTGTATTTCCTGTATGCGGAGACAAATGCATTCTCCGCCCCGTCAAAATAATTCAATATGCCATGATGAAACGGAAGCCCTGCCCTGAGGATGGTGGCAATGACAACATCTTCTGCCGCCACACTCACCTCCATCACATCAAGCGGAGTGGTTATCTCCATTTTTTCATACCGAAATCCTTTGCTGATCTCGTATGCCATAATCTCACC